>JBAPMC010000217.1:0-3282 GCA_049278415.1 Solirubrobacteraceae bacterium | reverse complement strand
TACTCACGGTACGGATGTCAAGAGCAAGAAGGTGCAGCAGGGCGAGGTGACCCGCCAAGCGCTGCTCGACGCCGCGCGCACGCTGTTCGGCGAGCGCGGCTATGCCGCGACTTCCCTCGACGAGGTGGCGCACGCCGCGAAAGTTACGAAGGGAGCGCTCTACCATCACTACAGCGGCAAGCAAGAGCTGTTTGCAGCCGTCTATGAACAGGTCAAGCGCGAGGTTTCCGAACGTGCTGCGACGGCGTTCTTGGAGCCCGATCCATGGGAGAACCTGTACGCCGGATGTCGCGCGATGCTCGACGCCCACCTCGATCCTCCGGTGCAGCGCATTCTGCTCCACGACGCACAGGCGGTTCTCGACGCAGACACTATCCGCCGCGTCGAAAACCGCTATGGCGCAGTAGTTCTGCGCGGCGCGCTGCGTGTGGCGATCCGTGCCGGTGTCGTCCGCCCTCTCCCACTGAAGACCCTGGCGCTCATGCTCACTGGCGCGATAATCGAAGGATGCTTGGTCATCGCTGACGCCGATGACCCGACTCAGGCACGAGGAGAGGTCGGCAACGTGCTCACCAGCCTCCTCGAAGGACTACGACCGCTCGCCTCGGCAAACGGCGTTGTATCGCGCCCGGCGGGCAGCCCAATCGAGGAGGGAAACGGCGATCCGCTTCAGAGCACCGCGGACAGGCGCACCTGCCAGAACCACGACGAGTGAGCCGTTTGCCGCCATTGCGGGATTTGCATCGTCAAACCAGAACACCTGCTCTTGCACCAAGGTAATGCGTAGGCGATATATACCTGCGATTGTGGGGGCGCGTACAAGCAGAATCGCTGGAAGATCTGCGCCCGGCAGAAAGTCCTCCGGAAGGAGGGTTCGCAGTGGTTCGTGATCTGGCGTGATGTGCTTACCGGACTCGCTTGTCCACCGGTAGGACATGTGGACGGGATGATCATCGCCGACCCCCACGGGGTAAAGGCGCCCTGAGCCATTCGTGAGAATTACGCTGATCTCAGCCAGTGACCCGGCCGATACTCGTCGCGGCATTCGCGCGCGCACCTCTACGCATCCGTCTCCCGGCTCGAGTACGGCGCATGGCCCCGAGGCGCTTTGTCGCGGGGTCGGATAGCCAGGAACGGGTCGAGCACCTCGGCTTCCCGCTCCTGCGGAGGTGAGGAGGTAACGCGCTTGGTCGGCGCCGTTGTCGAGCACGGCGACAGCGGGTCGCGGGACCACTCTCACGTCATAGACCTCGGGCACCGGCACGTCGATGCGGTCGATAATTCGCCAAGACCGGCGGTCCAGCACGATCACGCTCGCTACGGGATCGGCCAGCTCGGGAGCTCCTCGTCTAGCGCTGACCCCAACGAGGATGCAGGTGCCGAATACCGCCAGACCACGCGTAAATCCGCCCAAGCCGATCGTCCGTACCCGGCGGGTCGGCTCGGCAGGGTCGATCGCGACCAGCTCGTTGGCGCCGGAGTTGCAGACAAGCAGCATTCCGTCGATAAACAGCGGGGAATGCGGCATGTCCAGCCCATTGGCGAGGACTCTGCCCGTCGTGAGCGAGAACACGATCCCCTCGCCGGCGTGACGGCTGACCCATCCGCGATGACTGCGCCCATCGCAGAAGGCGCTGGCGAAAACCTCGCCTTCGTGGCCGGTAACACAGTTCAGATGCCACGCGTCGGGCTCGCCGGGCAACTGCCAGCGCCTCAACGGAGCACCGAACCGCCGGAGCATGAACACTGCGTTCTCATAGCTGGCGACAAACAGAGCCTCGCCACCAACGATCTGCACGTCATGCAGATCACGAGCGACAGAAAGACGCCGGAGACGCGCATTCCCACGCGAGTCATAGCTCATCAGGGCGCCGTCGACAGCTGGTGAGAACACCGGATGCACGGCCCGTATCCAACCGCCGGCTCGCTCGTCGAACTCAAGCCCAGTGGTTGGTATGTCATCGACTAGGCGCGCTGAGCGATCCTCGATCGCAAAGACCCCGCCAATACCGCGCGTATCGTCTAGTCCCGACACGACGATGGAATGGATGGGATCCATCTCTGACAAGGTGTTGCCTGCGTACAAGTTCTGGAGTTTGTCATCTGACCAGGTCGCCCGAAGGCGCAGGAGGCATTGTGGCCGGGCCAAAGCCCAGGAACACCATGAGAAGGAGCTGCCTGCTCGCAGCCAGAAGCCGCTGCGCCGAGCATAGGCACGCGCTGCTTCCACCTCAGGCAAGCACGAGCGTGCGGACAGCCTTCTGTCGTTCGCCGCTGGAGGAAGCGATCGTGACGGTGAGGGTCAACGTCAAATGGAGATGGCTCCTCAGTGCCCGCCTTGCCTGCGCGTCGAGCTGTAGGACCAGCTTCGACTGGCCGACCCCGACGTTTCCGCGCGTGGCTCGCGCAAGCACGACCGGCCCATGGCGACGTCTTGGCTTGGTAGGCGGGAGCTGCGCGGATGGCACGGTGGCATCGACTTCCACTCGCGCGGCCCGGCTATCCAGCTTGAGAACGACAAATAGCGAGCTCCCACGCCGGGATACCCGAAGCGACGGACCAAGGTGTCCCGGACCGGTCGGAGTCGGGCCTGGCGCGGGACCGGCACCCGGGGGGAGTGGCGTGGCCGGGAGTGGCGAACCTATGGTTTCGACAAGCGGTGCCCGCGGTGTGGTCATAAACGTCATGTCGCCGCCGTATTGCTTGACCGAGCCATACACAGCTACCAGCCGGTAGTGGTAGGAGGCGCCGGGCAATAGCGCGCCAATAGGCTGGCTCGCTTCTACGTCCCCGCCTCCCGAGCCTGCGCTTACCTGCGGTGTTCTCGTGCCATACCCAGATGTGAGGCCATATTCGAAGTAGTACATAACTTCTGTGTCATGGGGGTTTATCGTTCCGCTCAATATGGCGTCTTCGGA
Source organism: Solirubrobacteraceae bacterium (assembly GCA_049278415.1). GTDB lineage: Bacteria > Actinomycetota > Thermoleophilia > Solirubrobacterales > Solirubrobacteraceae > Palsa-744. The sequence continues at coordinate 364 of JBAPMC010000217.1, read as the reverse complement.
TCCGACCCTTAGCGGCGCGTCGGTCTGTACGGATGGCTTGATGCCGGTCGTGAACGTCTGATCGGCTCCGTAGGTGGTCCCGTAACTGTTTGTCGCGACTATGCGGAAATGGTATGTGGTGTCTTCAGTGATCCGGCTCAAGATCTGGATCTCTTTCGCGCTTGTCATTCCTGAACCGGCGCTCGATTCCACTGTCCGCTGGCCGTAAGCTTCCGTGGTTCCATATTCAAAGTAGTAGTCAATTTCTGCTCCGCGTGGATTGATCGTTCCGTTCAACGTGGCGTCGTCGTAGCCCACTGCTTCGGGTGCCCCTGTTTCCACAAACGGTTCTGGGCCCGTCGAGAAGGTCCGGTCGGCCCCATAG
>JBAPMC010000216.1:0-2332 GCA_049278415.1 Solirubrobacteraceae bacterium | reverse complement strand
GTCGAACGGTCAACGATTTTGTCATCCTGAGCGAAGCGAGTTGACCGTCGAACGGTCAACGAGCGGAGTCGAAGGACTCGTGGACCTCCGCAGGCTCGTCCTTCATCGGGTAGGAGGGAGCCTCACGGCTCCCGTCCTCCCACACCACCGGACATGCGGGGCCGCATCCGGCGGTTCATCGAACAAATAGGACGTTGTGGTCCCCGAGGTTTGGTCATTGCGTTGCACCACGCCCGTAGCGAGCCCTCGATGCATACCCTCCGGCTTCACCTTGCTCTTTGCATCCGAGGCCTCTTGCGAGGTTTGCTGCTCTTCTTCTTTGGGCTGCGAGCTCTGCACGATTCCACCTCTGTTCGATGTTTGGCCCTTCCCGGTTTGCGCCGGTACTATGGCCTCTGCTGACTTCTGCCGATTCAACCGCGCCTTACAGCGTAGCTTCTCACCTCATCAGTGAGCCTCAGCAGATCTCCCCGGGTAAGAACGCTGTCTTTCACCGCATGTCGCCGCCGCATATACGCCCGCAGCCATTGGTCGTATCGGACTTCGCTTTGAGTCGCAAGCTCGTCCGGCTGCAAACGCCTGATGCGATTCGTGTTCCTCGGCGCGCGGATTTGCCGCCGGCTTCCTTCCGATCTCACCTCGCGGTGAGCACCGTTGCCCTTGGCTAATGGTTGCCACGACCAGGCTCCATAGAGGACTTTCACCTCCTAGACAACGCCCATGCCGGGCGCACGACTTCGCTTGCTGAGCTTCGCTCAGCTCGCTTCGCTCAGACAATATGGAAGGGCGGGTGCCACGCCGCAGTCGCGTGGTCCGTATCTAGCGCACCAGGGTGACGTGCAGCGGCCGAGCGCGCGGCGCAAGGGACCGGCCCCGTTTCGTGAATCCGTAGGTTACCGAGTTCGACAGAGCTACAGGCGAAGTCGACAGAGCTACACACGAAAGGGACCGGCTATGAACCAGCATATCGCATCCTCGCTCCGTCGTGAAGGCCTCACCTACGTGGGACTGGACGTCCACAAGGACAGCATCGCGGTTGCCGTGGCGGACGCCACCGGAACCCGCTTCTTTGGGACCATCTCCAATGCGTCCGACCAGCTGCGCAAGACGCTACACAAACTCGGATCACCCTCCAATCTGCGGGTCTGCTACGAAGCGGGACCCTGCGGCTATGCCGTCTATCGCTTCCTCACGCGTCTCAAGATCGAGTGCGCCGTCATTGCTCCATCGCTCATCCCAAAGAGGCGCGGCGATCGGGTCAAAACGGACCGCCGCGATGCCTTAGCTCTGGCCAAGCTTTTGCAAGCCGGCCAACTGACGTCGGTTTGGGTTCCGGATGTGGAGCACGAAGCGCTGCGCGATCTCATGCGGGCTCGCGAAGACGCGGTTCAAGATCGAGGTCGAGCACGCCACCGTCTGCGCAAGTTCTTACTTCGCTTGGGCATTCACGGGCCCAAAGAATTCAAAAGCTCCTGGACCATCCAGTACCGCCAGTGGCTCCGCTCGCTGCGCTGGAAGAACGAAGCGCAACAGCACGTCTTCAGCGAATATTTTCATACGGTTGAGGAAGCCGACGCGCGCATCGACCGCTATGTTGCCATGATCAAGCTGGCTGCTCAGAAATCTCCCCAGGCCTTCTTGATCGCGGCGTATCAAGCACTCCACGGCGTAGAACTGGTGACTGCTGCAACGTTGGTCGCCGAGATCGGCGACATCCAGAGGTTCAAAACAGCTCCTCAACTCATGGCCTTCCTCGGCTTGGTTCCCTCTGAGAACAGCAGCGGAGGCCGAACGCAGCGTGGTTCGATTACCAAAAGCGGAAACACTCATGCGCGCAAGATTCTGACCGAAGCCGCTTGGCAGTTTCGTCATAAGGCGCGACTTTCCGCGGCCTTGCGAAAGCGGCGAGCTGGCCTGCCGGTTGAGATTTGTCACATCGCTGACCGAGCCCATCAACGACTCAACAACCGGTACCGCCGTTTCATCGCTCGAGGGAAGAATAAACAGCAGACCGTCGTGGCGATCGCTCGTGAACTGGTCGGCTTCATCTGGGCGATCGGACACATGGCCCACACAACTGCACCGAGCTTGAGAAAGGCCGCCTAAGAACGTGCACATGAGGAGAGCGAATCGACCAGCGGCTGGTCCGCGGCGAAGGAGAATCCTCGTTCATCCTTTGCGCTAGCCATCAAACAGCGAACGCGCGTGCTCAGACCGAGGCAGCTCCCCGACGAATCACTGTCATGCGGCGCAAGATCCGCGAATATCAGTCTGATTAACCGTCGAGATTACTCGGAGCAGCCGCTGCTCGATTCGCTCTCCCAACTCTCTA
>JBAPMC010000215.1:0-15724 GCA_049278415.1 Solirubrobacteraceae bacterium | reverse complement strand
GACTCACGGTCACCGCCTCTGAGGATCCCACAGCGCCGCCGACGTTGGGCTTGGAGGATCGGGCGTAGGTCAAAGCTAGAGGGCGATCAGCACGATCCCGCTGAAAGCTGCCGCTACGCCTACAAGCTGTATTCGCGACAACCTCTCCTGCAACAGCGCGACGCCGAGCCCCACTGTGACCACCGGGAACAGTGATCCCAACACCGACACAAGCGATAGCTGTCCATGGGCGGAGGCTGTGGTGTAAAGCAAGGTGCCGGTGATGAGCAGCAGGCCGGGGACCGTCAACAAGACGCTCTTGCGCGAGAGTTTGATCGCCGCAAGCCTTCGACCGGCCCACAGGGCGACCAGGGCGACAACGGCGAGACGAGCATCGAACAGCGTCCAGGCCTGCCCGTGGGCTGAGGCTTCGGGTAGGGCGGTAAGAAAGACGCCGAATGCCACCGCCGATCCTGCGGCCCAGATGACGCTGGCTCGCGGATCCGAATACCTACGCATCTCGCCGGCGCTAGAGCGTGGACGACGGGCCGCAAGGGCTGCGCCGCCCATGGCAAGCACCAGTCCGGCTGCTTGCGTGAGCTTCAGAGAGTCCCCGGTGGTCAGACCCCAGATCACAGGCACGATCGCCCCCACCGCCCCTATTGGCGCCACCACCGACAGGGGTCCTAGCTCGGCGGCTATGTAGAAGCCGATCAGTCCTCCCGCATTGCCCGCGCCGGCCAGGAAGGCGAGCCACATGTCTGGGGTAGGCAAGCTGTGGGCGCCGCTTGCAGCCAGATATAGAGCGCTGGCCATGAGGGCAGCGAGCTGGGAGAGCATCAGCACCGCGGTCAGCGTGTGTCGCCGCGCCAGCTGAGGGCCAAGGAAGTTGGACACCCCGTAGCAAGCCGAGGAGCCAAGGGCCAGAGCGATTGCGAGCACGCCGGCATCTTGGCAGCGCATCGGACAGGCTGTTGCGACGCTCTTTAGCGGTCTCTCCGCAGGAGCTAGCAGCTTGACCTCGCAACGGACTCTCCCTGCGCTGACGCTCCGTTATCGAGTGGGATATCCGTCGATCATCGCGCCTCCCAGCTTGGCATCCGATCGCCGTGGTCGAAGTACTTCTAATGCTCGAGAGGCGCCGTGCAAATTCACGTATGAAGATGCTGCCGGCTCGATGACGATGAGCTCCGCCGCGAAGAAGACCCGCGTGGGAGAGAAGACCCGCTCACGCGCCGGTCGCGATGAGCAGCACATGCGGGCCAAGCAGCAAGAGAAGCATCACAAGAAGCACAGCAAGCACCACAAGCGTCGGCGCAAGCGGCACAAGCCCGTCCACCACCACGTGGTCGCTCGGCCGCACGGCGCCGCGGGGGTTGCACTGCCGCTCGCCCCGGCCTCGCCTCCCGCTCCCTCGCCCGCGCCGGTCCCCGCTCTGGGCTCCCCGCCCCTCACCCTCGGTCAAGCACACCGCCTACTTTGGCGCGCAGGCTTCGGGCCTACTCCGGGACAGGCCGAGGCGCTCGTTGGCCAACCCTTGGAACAGGTGGTCTTCAGCCTCACTCGCCCGTCTGGGCCCGCGACGCTCACTGGCCCCGAACCCATTGACGACGAAGGCAACCCGCTTGATCCAGCCAACGCGTGGGGTCAAGACCATTGCTGGTGGCTCGACCGCATGGTCCGCTCCGATCAGCAGCTCGTTGAGCGCATGACGTTCATCTTCCACGATTGGTTTGCCAACTCCAACGCCCAGGTCGGCAGCCAGCAGCTGATGCTTGACCAGAACAACTTGCTTCGCTCGATGGCCTTCGGCAGCTTCCACGACCTATTCCTCGCGCTAACCGTTAATCCAGCAATGCTCGTGTTCCTCAACGGAACATCCAACCGTAAGGGCGAACCCAACGAGAACTACGCGAGAGAGATGATGGAGCTGTTCTCCCTCGGGGCCGATCGCGGCGCCTACAGCGAGGACGACGTACGCGAAATGGCCCGTGCACTCACAGGCTGGCGCAACGACTGGTCGGCTGAACTAGGCGACTACAACTTCCGTTTCGATCCCAAATACCACGACACTGGACAGAAGACCGTGTTTGGTCAGACCGGGAACTGGAACTACGAAGACGCAGTGCGCCTGTGCGTCAGCCACCCGCTCCATGCATCCTTCTTCGCTACCAAGCTGTGGGGCTATTTCATCCCCAGCCCACCCTCGGAAGCCACCTTGGCATCGCTGCAGGGCCTATACACAAGCTCGGGCTTCAGCATCCAGGCAGTAGTTGAGGCGATCCTTCAGCACCCCGACTTCTATGAAGGTGGAGAGCTGCTCACACCACCTGTCGTCTACAACGCGGGGCTGCTGCGATCGATATCCCGTCCGATCGATACGACGTCATGGGCATGGCTTTCCGCAAATGCTGGCCAGCAGCTGTTCTACCCACCCAACGTGTCCGGCTGGGACTTCACCCGCTGGCTTGACACCTCGACCGCTAAGGCGCGCTGGGAAATGGCTAGCTATGTCACCTCAGAGACCTACCCGGACCCGTGGCCGGCGGAAGGCCAACCCGAATACAGCGCAACTGAGGATCCAGCCACGGCGCTCTCGAGCGCGCTCGCCTACTGGGCCAACCCGCTCCTCTCCCCCGAATCAGAGCAGTGCATCGCCGCCTTCGCGCAGTCCTGCTTGAAGGAACCGCTCGCCAAATGGGAGCTGAGTCCCTACCGCGCGATGCGCCAAAACGCGCTGCGGATGCTGATTGCGACTTCGCCCGACATGCAGGTGAGCTGACTTGTTGAGCGGAACAACGCTCGAGGCGCAAGAGAGCTGATCGTGGCCAAGAGCTGCTCCTGTAGCGACTTCACGCGCTCTCAGCTACTGCGCCGCGGCGTCGCTGCAGCAGGGAAGGGTCTGCCAAAGATCGAGCAGGGGATGCCGCTGCCGGCCGGCACAGGGCTTGACCGACGCACGTTCCTGCTGCGCTCCGCTGGCGCCGCCTTGTCGGTATATGGCGCCTCGATGCTCAGCCCACGCCACTTCGAAGAGGGCATTGCTCAGGCTTCGGCGGCTGCGGGGCCCAGCCAGCCGGTGCTGATCTCAATCTTCATGGAAGGCGGCTGGGACGCACTGTCGGTGCTCGCGCCCGTCAAGGAAGCTAGATACAGAGAACTTCGCCCCACATTGGGTTTGGCTGAAGGGTCCGGCAAGGTGTTCGCGGAGGACGAAAACCTGATGTGGCATCCGGCAGCCAGCGGCTTGGCGGAGCTCCACGAAGAAGGCAAGGTCACAGCCTTCCCGGCAATCGGCTACCAGCCAGCCGATGAGAGCCACTTCACCAGCCGCCACTACTGGGAGGTTGGTCAACTCGACGCCAATACACGTACCGGTTGGATGGGGCGCTATCTAGACCTCGCGGGCGAACCCAACAATCCGCTTCAGGGTCTTTCGCTGGACTACTCACTGGCGCCGGCGCTCGCCACCGCGAAGATGCCCGTTGCCGCTGTGTCCTCACCGGCCGACTACACGATGTCGGCCTATGGCTTGGGCGAGCCGGTCAGCGGCGCGGCACTGGAGACTTTTGGCGAACTGGGCGCCCTCTCAGCACCCTCTCCGGCATACGCCCAGGCCCGTAACGCCTCCTACGACACCGGCCTCGTCCTCGACAAGATGGCTAGCTTCGTTCAGTCCGAGGAAAAGTCAGGCGACGCCTCGTCGGTGGCCTATCCCACAAGCGACTTCGCTGAAAGGCTCGCCGTACTGGCGGCGATGCTTCACACAGAAATGCCAATCAAGTGCGCTTCGCTGAACGCCATAGGCTCCTACGACACGCATTCGGACGAGGCGGGCACCCTGAACTCAAACCTCGAACAAACCGTTGCTGCACTGGTGAGCTTCCAGCGTGATCTCGAAGCACGCAAACTTGATCAACGTGTGCTGATCCAGCTGTGGTCGGAGTTCGGTCGTCGCCCCAGGGAAAACGGCTCGGGCACAGACCATGGCGCGGGTGGTGTCGCGTTTCTGATCGGTAGTCGAGCTTCGGGGAAAATGGTGGGAGAGTTCCCCGGTCTCACCAAACTGGATGTCAACGAAAACGTTGTTAACACATCTGATTTCCGCGCGATGTACTGCTCGCTTTTGGAACAGTGGTTCCAAACCGAAGCCGGTTTGGTAATTCCAGAAGCAGCGTCCTTCCAACGGCCTGTCCTGGTGAAGTAACGGTGCCGCGCGTAGCGAGATGGGCGCTCCTGCTGGGCGCACTCTGCCTAGCTTGTGTGGCGTCTGTCGCAATTGCGATGGCTGCTCCAGGACATCCCTCGCGCCGGCGCGAGTCCCACACTGCACGGGCATGCCACCGTGCGCGGCGTCGTCACTGCCTGCGTACTCACGCGCTCAAGAAGCCTAACCGCAAGCATAAGCGGCACACGACTTCGAAGCACTCAAAGCCCAAAAGCGTCTCTCAGGACTCTGGCTCAACCGCGCCGTGGGCGACCGTTCCCTCATCGATAGCTCCCGGCTCGACGCCCAGCTCCAGCACGCAGCCCACCAGCCCTGCGGGGCCTGGCAAGCCGGCTGAATCTCCCACACCCCCCCTTGGGCCGGCGCACGTTGAGGTGACGGCCGAAGACACCGAAGCGTTCCGCTTCGTCCTGTCGCGTCCCACCGTTCCCGCCGGCAAGGTGATCATCGAATTCATCAACCACGGCCAGGACGAACACAACCTGAACGCAGTTGAACCGACCGAAGGCGTAGTAGCGGTCTCTCTTCCAAACACCGCATCGAACTCCCATCTGAGCTTGACGCTCAACCTACATTCCGGCAGTTACACCCTGTTCTGCTCGCTCCCTGGCCACGAGGCAAAGGGCATGAAAGCCACTCTGGTTGTGAATTGATTTGTAGCGAGAAGCCGCATGCAGATCGGCCAGCACATGAGCTTCACTTCAGCCGACTCCGGTCTCACTCACGCCTGTGTGACTACCGTCGTGACCCTCAGTCCACTGCGCGCATGCCGAGTTCCTCGGGCCGCCCAAAGAACATATGCAGGATTCCATTGACAGCACTGATGATGATCGCAGCGAGCACTGCCCACCAGAAGCTCGTGATCGTGAACTGTGGGACGATCCAGTGTGTTAGGTAGATCATTAGGACGTTGATAAGGAGATAGAAGATCCCGAGCGTGACGATGATGAACGGGATCGAGAGAATCGCGAGGACGGGCTTCAAGAAGAAATTCACGAGGGTGAAGACGAGCCCAGCTACCAGCAGTGCCCACCAGTCATTGCCGTAGCTAAGCCCAGAGAGCAGCCACGTCGCCACGAATAGGGCGACGGTGTTGAACGCCCATGTGATTGCTAGCCGAGGAAGCACTATGCACAGCCTAGCCTGATTTGCATCACGGCTTCTCGGTCAAGGACCCTGGCTCCACCGGAGGCATAGGTCATGTCGGACTGGTACCGGGCTTGACGAGCGGAGCGCGAAGCATTCGTTGAGGGGGTGCTCGCGGCATTCCCAACGCCTTCCTTCGACCTTCTCATAGCACCGACCCGTGCGAGGCTTTGGGGCTGGCTTGGCATCATATGGGGCCGAGGTCGGAGCACATGATCGACTCGTCGCAGCAAACCGCCTATCCGTGGGATGACGAGTTGGGACCGCCGACATCCGTCGCTTCAACCGAATCCCGGGGTTGAACGTTGTGCTCCTTCAACTTAGCCTCCTAGTTGGCCTTCCACGATTCTCTCCGCAGCCCGCAGCATCCCAAGTGTGACCCACGGATACTGTCCGGCTCGAACACGTAGCCCGATGTTTTCGTCGGGTCGTATGACCTCGACAATGGTAATCACGCGGCCGATCTGGTAATTGTCACCAAAGTCCGTTTCGATGGCATCCATCTCCGCTGCTACTTCTTGCATGAGCTTAGCTCTCGGGTTGGCCTGTGAGCCCGTCTCTCCTGCATCCTCATTCTCCGCGTTTGCCATTTCGGCCTTCCTCTCGAACTGTTCTGTTGAATACCGAAGCACGCATCATGTCATCGATCGCGGATGTCTACCACCTCGAGGCGAGCCAGCCTCAGCATGGTTCACTAGGACTGTGACACTCGCGCGGTATAACGGAATTCACGGAAACCGCTCTGATCGATGGGCTACTGCCTTAGGAAAGACGGTAAGGGACGCTGTGGCGCCATTTACGCGAGTGCCGCATAAAGGTGATAGGACGAAGAAGAGTTGGTGCGGAGACGCCAGGAGCGAAGGAGCCACCTTTGACATGCTGAGAAACGGGTAGGAGCTCCGGAACAGTGGCAAAATGTACAGGTGTCGCTCGTCGCCGTCCCGTCTTCACTGGTTACCGTGGGTGTCACCGTAGTAGACGGTCTCCGGTTCTAGCCCGGTGACGGTTGAATACACGCAATCATTGCCTCCAGAACGAGGGTTGTCCCACGCTACCGCGCCCGAGCTAAGGACACACGGCGCCTACTGATAGCCGGGTTGAAATCTCGCTGTGGCAAGAGCGCACCGTCAGCCAAATGTGGACGATGTGCCGCCCCACTCCTCCGGGGCGACATCGGCGAGTGTCTGTGAGAACGTCCACTGGTGGCCGGCGATGTCCTCAGCGGTGTATTGCCGCTCGCCGTACTCGAAGTCGGTCGGCTCCATGACGATACGAGCGCCGTGCTCACGGGCGCGCTCGCAGTGGGCGCGCGCGTCCTCCACGCGCACCATCACCGAGTGCGTGACCTCTCCCGGCCGTGGAGGCCGACGCTCGTGACGCACATCGCCGACAATCACCGCGCCGTCGCCGAAGCTCAGCTGAGCGCGATGACTCTCGCCGATCCTCACACGCTCGACGAACCCGAACGCCGCGCCCAACCAGTCAACCGCCGCGCGCACGTCCGGATAGACGAGGACGGGTATTACGGTGGATTCAGGGATGGAGCGATTCGGCTTCAACATGGCGCCATCCATCCTACATTGATGAATCTCCTGCGCCCCTGATATGCGCTCCTCATCTCGTTGTCCGGCGATACCCGCGATGGCCCTATCCTCCCGCGGCCCGCCGGTAGCGCGCTACGGCCAGCGGGACGAAAATAGCGAGGATCACGAGCGACCATGCGACTGCACCCCAAACGCTGTGGTGAGCCGGCGCGCCGAGCCAGAGGTGGCGTATGGCATCCACGACGACCGTGAACGGGTTGACTTCCGCGAAAGCGCGTAGGCCCGAGGGCATCGACGCCACCGGCACAAACGCCGAGGAGATGAAGGTCAGCGGAAAGACCACGATAAAGCCAACCGAATTGACGGTTTCCGGAGAGGAGACGAGCAGACCTACGAAGGCGAGAACCCAGGAGAAGGCATAGCCGAATAGCAAGAGCACCACAACGCCAAGGGCCGCATCGAGAAAGCTGGTGTGGAAGGTGAAGCCGATAATCACGCCCGTCACAAGCAGGATCATGAGCGATAGTGCGTTGGTAACTACATCTGAAAGCGTGCGCCCACCAAGTACCGCGGCGCGAGACATCGGCAGCGAGCGGAAGCGGTCGATCAGTCCCTTGCGCACATCCTCGTTGAGGCCAAGGGCTGTCGCGAAGCCTCCGAAGGCTGTGTTCTGGACGATTATCCCCGGCAGCAGGAAGTCGACATAGCTGTAGCCCGGAGTGCTGATGGCGCCCCCGAACACATAGCGAAAGAGCAGCACGAACATAATTGGCTGCACCGTGAATGCGATCAGCAGTTCCGGTGCGCGCGGCAGCCGGATCAGGTTCCGCTCGGCGATGATCAGCGTGTCTGTGACGAGGCGTCTCATGCGGCCCGCTCCTGCTCTTGCCCCTCCGCCACTTCTTCGGCGGCGTGGCCGGTCAGCGCAAGGAACACGTCGTCGAGCGTCGGGCGGCGCAACGCGAGATCGTCCACGCCGACCTCAGCGTCGCTGAGCCGATGGACGGCCTCCACGATGGCGCCGTCGCGCTCGCGCACACTCACTCTGACGAGTCCCGCCTCGACGGTAGGGAGCTCGTCGGACATCGGGGCGAGCGCCCGCACGGCGACCTCGGGATCGGCGGTCTCCTCCAGGCGGACCTCCAGGCGCTCGCCGCCGAGGTGGTCCTTGAGCTCATCGGAGGTGCCCTCGGCAATCAGACGTCCGTGGTCGATCACCGCGATCGTGTCGGCTAGCCGGTCTGCCTCGTCCAAGTATTGGGTGGTTAGAAGGGCGGTGGTGCCTTCGGCGACCAGCCCTTCGATCATCGCCCACAAGCTCAGACGGCTGCGCGGGTCAAGCCCCGTGGTCGGCTCGTCGAGGAACAGCACCGGCGGCTTAGCCACGAGTGCTGCAGCGAGATCGAGGCGGCGGCGCATGCCGCCCGAGTAGGTCTTGGTTGGGCGACTGGCAGCTTCAACCAGGTCAAAGCGGTCGAGCAGCTCCCGGCCGCGGGCCTTGGCCGAGGAGCGGCTGGCTCCATACAACCGACCGACCATCGTCAGGTTCTCAAGGCCTGTGAGGTTTTCATCGACCGCCGCGTACTGGCCCGCCAGCCCGATCTGCTCACGCAGTGCGGCTGCCTCGCGCCGCACGTCCAAGCCCAGGACGTGTGCGGCGCCGGCGTCCGGCTTCAGCAGCGTTGCCAGCACGCGAACCAGCGTGGTCTTGCCTGCTCCGTTCGGCCCGAGCAACCCCACCACCTGGCCCTGCTGGGCGATCAGGTCGAGGCCGTCGAGAGCGCGCACCTCGCCAAAGCTCTTCATCAGTCCTTGCACCTCGATTGCCGGACTGTCGGTCATCGTGTGCTCCGCTTGGCGCTTTGAATAGCTCTGCGGCGCTCGGCCAGGTACTCCTCGCGCAAACTCGGTATCCGCTTCTCCCACCAGGCATACATCGCATCGAGCTCCTCCAATCGCGCGCGACGCGCCGGCGGCTCTTCGACGAGCGCATCCAGTCCGAGTCCGAGTACCCGACGAGGTGTCTTGAACTGCTCATCCCGCCAGAAGAACTCGTCCCATGCCTCTGGCTGGACCCGGAAACGGTCAAAGCGCTCTCCGCGAAAGCGGACCCGCTGGACGAGACCCATCCGCAACAGCACCCGTGTCGCCGTGCTGATCGAGCCCTTGCTTGCCTGCAGCATCTCCGCGAGCTCGGCCGCACTCTGCTCAGGGGGATCGCACACAAGTAGCCAACCGAGTGTTCGACCGACCATGCGCGGTGTGCCCGCTTCGAGTTCGAGCAGGACGCCCAGCTCTTCGACGAACCTCTCAATCGCAGCCTGGTTCATAGATTTTAGAGATTACTAAACCGATAATATGTTCGCAACTCATAGAGGCAGGCACTATTGAGGGCAACCTGCTGGCGCCGATCGACTGAGCCCTCTTGGCAGTGGGGCTCGACCCTGAGCGGACTTTCGCAGGCCGTTTCGGGCTGCGGTCGGAAAAAGGATATATGCCTTGAGGAGCATATATCTGTCATGGCATACTGGTGCCATGACAGCTATGACCGCGCTTCGGGTACTAGGCGAGCCGAACCGGCAGATGATCCTGGGCGTTCTCCGGGATGGGGAGCGAGCTGTGGGGGAGCTCGTTGACGAGCTTGGCGTCAGCCAGCCGGCCGTCTCGAAGCACCTCCGGGTGTTGAAGGAGGCTGGTTTGGTCGAGGTGCGCCCCGACGCGCAGCGTCGCCTCTATCGCATCCGGACCGAGCCACTAGTCGAGCTTGACGCCTGGCTCGCGCCCTATCGCCGGTTGTGGACCAGGCGCCTTGACCGACTGGAAGATCACCTCGAACGCCGGAGGACGACATGAACTACGCGACGCTGATGACCGATCGCACACGCCCTGCAGTGCGCCTGGAACGGTGGCTTCCCGATCCGCCGCCGGTCGTCTGGCTTGCTCTCACCGAGAGCGAGCAACTCCGGTCATGGTTCCCCTGCGATGTGATAGTCGAGGGCGGTCTGTGGGAGGTTGGCGCCGCGATTACCTTCCCCTTCCCGCCCGAGGTAATCGACGTGACGCTGACCGGCAAAGTGCTCGAGGTCGACGAGCCGAGCGTTCTCGCCTTCAGTTGGGGTGATGAGGTGTTGCGCTTTGAGCTGACTCCGCAGGACCACGGAACGCTGCTGGTTCTCATCGATGAGCTGCCGCCCGGTGCCGCGGCGCGGAACGCCGCTGGCTGGGACGTGTGCCTTGATCGCCTCGCGGGGCTCAACCCGGCTCGCGACACGTGGCGGTCACGCTTCGATGTCTATTCCGCCGCGTTCGCGCCGGTGCTCGGCCCCCAGGAGGGTCCACCGCCCGGCTACAAGGGTGATTGACAGGGCGGGTGCCTGGATTCGTCCACCGGCCGAGGATGCCAACCGATGCGGACCCCCTGGCGCATTCGGCACGCGGCGAGCCCGTGTACCGGGTTCGTGCACAGACAAGAAAAATGGAGCTAGCCGGACTCGAACCGGCGACCTCCTGGGTGCGATCCAGGCGCTCTCCCAACTGAGCTATAGCCCCGCATTTGCTCTTCGCGCTGGCAAGCAAGCGAGCCTCCTGGGAAGTGTAATGGTAGTGCGAGCTTGGCTTCAATGTAGGCGTCAAGCTTCAGGTCAGGCGGCAGCGATTGCGTGGTGTTCTCGGGAGCCGGACAACGGAGCAGATGATGCATCCATCGAAGTCTGTATGTGGGCGCAGTATGGTTTGGTGGCGCAATGGGATTGCTCGACGACGCCATACGCGAGCACTTGGAGCTCAAGCGTCTCAGCGGAGCTGATCCGGGTGTGGTTGCCCGGGAGGAGCATGACGCCTTGGGACCGGTGCGTCGCCGTGAGGAGCACAACGCGCGGGAGGACGGCGATGCGAAATCACCAGACGCCGACGGGTCGTTCCTCTCCGATTCGGACTTGGCTCTAGCCGCTGACTCCTCGGCGGTTGGCCAGGAGACCGTAGAGATCAACATGGAGGACGAGCTCAAAGCAGGAGCGAACTTTGGACGCGATTCACAGACGGAAGATCCCGAGCCTGCAGCACCGGTGCCTTACTCGGCGAATACCCAGCCGAGTACTGAGGATTCGCTGGAATGGGAGGTCCCCGGCGAGCCCACCGATGGCTCAAATCTAGATGACGAAGAAGATCCTCAGCTGGAGGAGGGCCGCGAGCCGATCGAGGATGTGCTTGAGGAGACCCCCGACTTCCTCCGCGATACGCCCGAGCAAGAGCGACTCTGGTTCGAGCAGCGCCCTCCGAGGGACTTCGACTTCAACGAGTAGACATCCTCGACCCGCAGCGCTTCGGTTCGATCCAAACGGCGCCGGTTGCCCTACACTCGTGGGCCACGGGGCCATAGCTCAGCTGGGAGAGCGCCTGCTTTGCAAGCAGGAGGTCGCCGGTTCGATCCCGGCTGGCTCCACTTGATAAATGCCTGCTAATTGGCAGGTTTTGGGACTGGCGGCAGCGACGGACCACGGCTGAGATCAAGCAAAGATCAAGCAGGCGCTTGTGGGAGTAGCTGGCGACCGGCTTTTCCGGCGACGCTGACGCTGGATCGCTGGGGCTGGGCTCGGGCTTTTCCGCTGGGTTTGCGGGTGCGACGGGGGTCGAACCGGACTTTACGCCCCATCTCCGCGAGGGTATCGAAGTGTGGCGGGTGCCGCCTTGGGTCGCCGGTTCGTAGCGAATCGCCCTCAGTCAGTCGCCCCGAGCTGCTTCAGCGTGGCCTCGACTTCGGGTCGCAGCTTGTCCGCGAGTCCGGAGCGAACCGGCACGAGCGCCAGAATGGCGACAACCACCAGGGCGACTGCCACGCCGACCGCGAGCGCTGCCGCATCGGCACTGGTGGTGGTTAGCTTGGCGCCTCCGATCAGCGCGACATAGCCGCCAAACTGGAGAAGGAAGCCGAGCCCCAGCGTTGCGATTCCAGTCACGCCATCGATGCGGGCTCGCACTTCGCGCTCGACAATCGCCCCGTTGTAGCCGACCAGAGTCGAGGCGCGATGAGCCATGTCGCGGGGATCAGCGAGCAGGCCGCGTGCAAGCAGATAACCACCTAGCAGGTCGAATGCGACCCCCGTGGTAAACGCATCCTCAACGGACAGGACCATGTTGAGACCCTACGCCCGGGATCGGTCGCTGGGAGGTGTCGCAGGCGGTTCGGATGCCGCTACCAGAGCGCGCCGAGGGTCAGCCGGGCACGTCAACTAGGCCGATGTCCAGCAACTTGGCGAGTGGCGCGAGAATCTCAGACGATTCGTCGTCGAGCGCTCGCATCCACCCGGCGAACGTCGGGAACACGCCACGGCTAGACAGCGGCCGTAGTTCTATCTGAAGCTCGCTACGAACCAATGCCGCCGGCCTCTCGCCGAGACCGTTGCGCCGCCGGTGAGCGACTGCGAGCCGGTGGCGAGGGATCAATCCTCGGGCGCCTTGTGTAGATACGTGTAGCGGGCTCGCGGCTCGGGCGCGGCCGGATGACCGTCCACGTTGCTGAGCGCGTAGCGGTGGGTCTCCCACACGGCCTGCGGGAACTCCCCACCTGGTGGAATTGACACCCACGGCGGCCCAACATCAACTTCGACATCGATATGGGGCGGCGGTCGATCGGGGATATCGCGAACCTCTTGGTCGTTCGGACCGCCGATAAGGAGAGCTTGCATCCTGCAATTGTAGGCTCCGTTACGGAGCCGCAGCAGGCGGGGGCGTGCGCCAAACTTCGATGTCTGTTGGAATGCCGCATGGATGAGCGCGGAACCATTGGAGGATCAGTCTGCTAGCGGATACCAAAGGTTGGACTGCTCAGCGGGCCGAAGCGATTGTGATGACAGACGAACAGACCCAGCTAGAAGTCGTCCCGCCGCCCGTATTGCGGGTAGAAGATGACTACGGCCAGGTCGGGGCAGGTGTCTCAAACGCTCACTGCGTTATGGCCGAGAACGGGCAGGAATACATCGCGAAGGGGCCGTGCTTCGCGCCTAACCACCCCCATGTCGCGGCCAACGAGTATGTAGCTGCGCGGCTTGCGAACGCCATCGGTCTCCCGATTCTCGATTTTCGGATTCTTGAAATGGGCGGTAACTTGCTGTTCGCAGCGGGCTGGATGGATAAGGGCACGTTCTGTCCACAGACGACGAGGGAGCTGTTCGCAAAGTGCCAGAACCGCGACCGGGTCTACGACTTGGTCGTGTTCGACTGCTGGATCAACAACACGGATCGCCACCAAGAAAACCTGCTCGTGCGCGAAATCCGCTCGCGAGGCGCTCCCGAACCACGCCATATGCTGCTCTGCAACGACCACAGCCACTGTCTCGTTCGCCCAAACGAGCAGACGACAGACCTCGCCGGCCGATTGGAAGCCGCGCCAGTCAGTCATCCAGGTCTCGCGTTCGTTGCCGAGGCGGTCACGAAGTCCGCGCGCCTTGCCGAAGCTCTCGATAGGGCAGCGCGGGTCCCAGACGACACGATCAAGGCGGCGTTCCGAGAGATGCCTGCATCGTTCCTCCCGTCGGCCCAAGACGGCCAGCTCATGTGCCAATATCTAGTCGAGCGTCGCGACCGACTAGCCGATATCTTCCGAGCCCACCGCGCGACGTTCAATCGTCTCGACGGAGGAACCCTGTGATCCCGGCCCGCTATTCGCTCATCCGCTACGTCCCCGACACCGCTCGCGGCGAGCAGCTCAACATCGGCATCCTGGCCTGGACTGAGCGCCACCTAGCCGTCGAGCTCGACCAGAACGCCCTAGAGCGCGTGCTACGCGAGAATCCCCACCTAGCGAAGGATGCTTTGCTCGGAGTCCGTGACCAGCTCAGCGAGGAGCTTTCCGTGCTATACGGCGATGCCGCGCATCGCGCGACAAGTTGGCTTGCAGGGCAGCGTGGCTACCCGGTCGTCGCAACCGAGGATCGCCATACGACCGTCACCGCAGATGATGTCGAGGCCCTCGGGGAGACGGTCGGCCGATTGCTGACGCGCATCGTCCGTCCAAGGCGACGTTCTGGCGCACCTGTAGCCACGGACCCAGGGCCTATGCTGGCGCGCAGCTTGGAGCCCCTGATTCGCTCCCAGCACGTGATTCGCGACTACGCCTTCCCCAAATCGCGCACCGGGATCGCTCGACGCGTGGACTACTTCGCAAACCACGGAGCGAACATCGCGCTTGACTTCCTCAAGCTCGCACTACGGAGGCCCGAGGAAATCAGGCTGCGTGCCGACGCCGAGGCAAACAAGATCGGCGATATCAGCGCGAGCAACGACGTAAACCCGGTCGTGTTCTGCGCCGTCAGCAGCGAGCAGGCCGTCTCCCAAGCCACCAAAGATGCATTCGCAATCATCGACGCCGCCGGAGCAAACGTCGTGACGAGCGTCGAGGCGGCGCTTGACGCGATCAGGCCGAGCGCATCCTAGCGGTCCAGCCCGCTGCCAGCCGTCAATGTCCGCCGCTCGGAGGCCAACTGCCAGGGATGGGGAATCCCTGTTCGGCTGCGTAGTAGTAGTCGGTGAGCGGTAGGTCCCATTCGGTGTTTCCGCTTCCATCGAGTGGCGTGTAGACGCCGTTGGGTGCTCGCATGATGCGGCCCGCCTTCCAGGCGTCCCATAGGTTTGCGCCGAGCACACGAGCGTCCTTGACCTCTATGCCGTGCTCGACCATGAACTTGTAGAGAGAGGTTGGACCGACGGCTGTTCCGCCGAGCGCGCTGGAGGCCTGTTCGAGCGCTTTCACGGCGCGATCCTGGGCGGGTGCCGTTCGCCGACGGCGCGGTTGTGGGGGAGGCTCGTCTTGGGCTTGCTCGCGGAGCTGGACACGGCCGCGCGACACCGCCGATGCGTGGCCGACAAGCCGGCGCAGGAACTCGACTTGCTCGTTGAGCGTCTTCTGCTCGCCTAGCTTTTCCTCGTAGAGGGCTAGAAGTTGAGGCATCTTTGCTGCTACCTCCTCGGGGTTGGAAAGGTCGACGTTGTAGTCCATAGCTCGATCATAACTCTAGCACATCGGGAAAGTCTCGGTCAGGTGTTTAGTCGCCGAGCGAGGCCGACACCGTGCTCAACTCCCTTTAGATCGCGCCGTTCCGGCTCAGCGACATGTCCGCGACTACCCGATGCGTAGATAGGGTCAGCAGCGCTGACGCGAGCCGGGCGACAGGTACTCAGTTTCCGGTCACCTCGGCGACTAGGGAATACTACTGATTTGACTTTATCTATCATTCTGTCTCTTGACTTTTCCAAGTAGATGTGCTGTGCTGACTGAAATTATCGACGCGTGCGGCACCCCGTAGCAAGTCTGTCACCTGTTTCACTAGTCGTCGCATGAGGCCGGTGTCATATTCATACCTATCAAGTTTCGGCACCAGGAGGAGAGCGGTGAAACGGCCACATTATAGATCAATTCGGGCATATCTGGTCCTCTTCGGACTAACTATTGTGTTTGCGTCTATTACTACGTCTGCCCAAGCC
Organism: Solirubrobacteraceae bacterium; assembly: GCA_049278415.1. GTDB lineage: Bacteria > Actinomycetota > Thermoleophilia > Solirubrobacterales > Solirubrobacteraceae > Palsa-744. The sequence continues at coordinate 349 of JBAPMC010000215.1, read as the reverse complement.
GAAGAAATTTTTACCCACGGATTTTATTCACACAACGAATTCGAAGGCTATCCCCAGGAATTCGTTGGAGAAAACTCAAATCCTATTGAATACACCTTTAGAAAAGGTGAAATTAAAGTAACCTGTTCGACGGGCGGGTTGTACATAAGGGGTAGCATCTCATTTCCGTCCGCGTCAACCTTGACCGTGGGCTACACATGGAGGAACTGCGTGACGAACTTTGGCTATTCGGCCACAATCGAAACCAGATGTCCTTTGACTCTGAACTTTATATATGATTCGGGCAATATAAATATCACAAATGAGTGTAGTATAACCTTTACATCCCCTGGCTTGCCTGGTTGTGTCG
>JBAPMC010000214.1:0-3954 GCA_049278415.1 Solirubrobacteraceae bacterium | reverse complement strand
CGATGGTCACACGCTCGGCGCTTCAGAACGCAGCGTCGATCGCCAAGAACATCCTCACGACCGAGGCGATCGTCGCCGAGGTGCCGGAGAAGGAAGGCGGCGGCGGAATGCCGGGCGGCGGTATGCCCGACATGAGCGGGATGATGTAGCTAGATCGTCCACTGCGCGTGCAGCTCTTCAGCTGCACGCGCGGGCAGTCGATAGATGAGCAGAGGGCCCGGCAGGATGCTGGGCCCTCGGCTTTTAAAGCTCTGGCACGTCTCGCCGTCATCGCTGGCGGCGGTAGGCGTCCTCTCTAAAGGACATCATCCGCCGACCGTCCACAGACGGCCAGCGGGAGCTTGCGAGTGACTATTCGACGGCGGAGACGCTTCGGGGGCCGTGCCCGACGTACTTCGCGGTTGGGCGGATCAGCTTCGCCTCGCGCTTCTGCTCGAGAATGTGCGCCGACCAGCCGGCCACGCGCGCACAGGTGAACATGGGGGTGAACAGATCCGGCGGCACTTCCGCCAGGTCGAGGATTACAGCCGACCAAAACTCGACGTTGGTGGCGAGCACACGGTCGGGCTTGCGCGCCGTCAGCTCGGCCAATGCGGCCTTCTCGAGCGCCTCGGCTGCCTGAAAGCGCGGCGAGCCGAGCTCACTGCAGGTGCGCCGAAGCACGCGCGCACGTGGGTCTTCGGCGCGGTAGACCCGATGGCCGAAGCCCATCAAGCGCTCACCGCGATCGAGTGCATCCTTGACCCAGGCATCGGCGTCGCCGGTGCGTTCCACCTCGTCGAGCATCTTCAGCACGCGCGAGGGCGCTCCGCCATGCAGCGGGCCCGATAGGGCGCCTACTGCCGATGAGAGCGCTGCGGCACAGTCGGCGCCCGTGGATGCAACTACCCGTGCGGTGAACGTGGAGGCGTTCATGCCGTGCTCGGCAGCGGAGATCCAGTAGGCGTCGATCGCCTTCGCGTGATCTGGGTTGGCCTCGCCGCGCCAGCGGATCAGGAAGCGCTCGGGGATTGAGCGGCCCTCGTCGACCTTTGCCTGGGACACGGGCGGCTGACCCGCCTCGCGCGCCGACTGGGCGACAAAGGAGAGCGCCATCACCGAGGCGCGAGCGAGATCTGCGCGAGCCTGCTCGTCTGAGATGTCGATCAACTGACCGTAGCCCCACTCCGGGGCGAGCATCGCAAGCGCCGACTGCACGTCAACGCGATGATCGCCCGAGCGCACCGTGAGGGTGTGCGGTTCGGCTGGGGGCAGGCCCGGCTTGAAACGGTCGTCGACCAGCAGGCCCCATACCTGCTCATAGGGGACCGTGCCGACCAGGTCCTCGATGTCTATGCCGCGATAGCGCAGCGATCCACCGGCCCTGTCGGGCTCGGCGATCTCGGTGGCAAAGGCGACGACGCCCTCGAGACCTGACTGGACTTCATCGGAGGGGGGCGATACAGGAGGTGACTGAGTTGTCGTGACCTCGCTCATGGCACTCGCTTTCTGGGCTCGTTGCTCGACGGGGCGGTTGCCTTGTGGGCAAGGTCATATCGTCGCAGGAATCACCCGGGTAGGCTCCGTCCGGGCGAGTGGTTGGCTACGCCGCGATCCACAACGGTAAGCGGCGAGCAAGACTGGGCGCATTCACCGACGACGCCGATGTCGTCACCTATAAGGAGGAGCACCGTGACCGACAGTGACCTGATGTTCCGTTCTGCCACCGAGCTCGCCGGCATGGTGCGCTCCGGTGAGATCTCCTCACGCGAGCTCGTTGAGACCTCGCTCGCGCGCATCGAGGAGCTCAACCCCCAGCTGAACGCCTTCGTGGAGATAGATGGCGAGCGCGCTCTTGCTGGCGCCGACGAGGTCAAAGCAGGCGACCCGCGCCCGTTTGCCGGTGTGCCGATCGCGATCAAGAACAACCGACCGGTCGACGGCTTGAGGATCACGATCGGGTGTTCGCTGATGGCCGAGCATGTAGCCGACTACGACCACAACGTCACCCGCCGTCTGAAGGAGGCCGGCTTCGTGATCGTTGGCAGCACGACCCTGCCCGAGTACGGCATCCTGCCCACGACCGAGGCACGCCTGTTTGGCCCGACCCGTAACCCGTGGGATCTCGATCGTACCCCGGGCGGCTCATCTGGCGGCGCCGCCGCGGCGCTCGCCTCGGGCATGGTGCCGGTTGCCCACGGCAACGACGGTGGTGGCTCGATCCGCATTCCGGCCGCCTGCTGCGGGCTCGTTGGTTTGAAGCCTGCTCGCGGGCGTGTCTCGCCCGCCCCGGAACTGGGGGACTCCTCCCTGGGCATCGACGGTGTGCTGACCCGCAACGTGGCGGATACGGCGGCAATCCTCGACGTGCTTGCGGGCTATGAGCCCGGAGACGCCACCTGGGCTCCGCCGCCGCGCGAGCCGTTTGCATTGGCGAGCACACGTGAGCCTGGGAGGCTGCGGATCGCCGCCACCAGCCTCTCGCCGGTTGCCGATGCGGTGGTGGACCCGCTCTGCTCGCAGGCCGTAGCGGATGCCGCCGGGTTGCTGCGCTCACTGGGTCATGAGGTCGAGGAGGTCGATCCCCCATGGCAGATCGAGGGTGTCTCCGAGCTGTTTGGCGCGGTCTTCTCTGTCCACATTGCGCTCCAGATCGCCTACTCGGGGATCATCGCCGGGCGCGAGCCGACCGCAGATGACATGGAGCCTATGACTTGGGCGATCTATTCGATGACGCAGAGCTTCAACGCGCTCCAAGGCAAGGGCCTGGAAATCCAGTTGCAGGCGTTTACACGCCAACTGGTTGAGTTCCTTGAGCCTTACGACGCGCTGCTCACCCCAGCTCTGGCGGAGCGTCCGTTGCCGCTTGGCACACTCGACACCTCCGCCCCTGAACCAATGTCCACCTTCACCCGCTCGGGCCTGTTCACGCCGTTTACGCCTGTCTTCAACGCGAGCGGCCAACCCGGCATCTCGCTCCCGCTCTATCAGGGAGAGGACGGTCTGCCGCTTGGCGTTCAAATCGTCGGGCGCCCGGCTGGGGAGGCTGCGCTGCTCGCACTTGCCGCGCAGATCGAGACGGCCTCGCCGTGGGCCGGTCGCCGTGCTCCGGTGTCTTGACGCCTGCGCCTAGCCGGCGCCGAGCACAGCAGACATTGGCTGCGGTGTCACGCTGAGCGCTTCCGCGTCGGCGACACCGCGCCTGGAGACCATGTTGGCCTCGAGCAGCTCCGCTTCGTCCCATGTCGCCGGTGTGCGCTCGCCCGCTATCCGGTTGACCATGCGCAGCACGCGTGATACGAGTGGCGTCGGGATGTGTGCAAGCGCCCGTTCTCGCTGCAGCGAGCGCAGTGTGGCGCGGATGATGTCGTCGTATGTGAGTGTCTCAGGCCCCGCCAGCTCGTAGCGCTCGCTTGCAGCGCTCGCCCCATTCTCTTGGCGCTCCTCCCCCGTGCCTCGGTTGTGTAGGGCAGCCATCACGCAGTCAGCCACGTCCTCAGCCCAGATCGGTTGGCAGACCGCGCTGCCTCTGCCGGACACTGGCATGACCGGCAGCAGCGAGAGGCGCTCGAGCAGCGTCAACCAGCGGTCGCCGGGCGCGTATACGAGCGATGGGGCGATGACGATTGAGTGCATGTTCGCCTCGCGCACGGCTTGCTCGGCGAGCGCCTTGGCGCGAAACAGTCGCGCGCGGTGATGCTCGGAGGCGCCGAGCGCTGAGAAGAACACGAACCGCTCCACTCCGGCGCGCTGGGCCGCCTCGACCATCCTCCATGTGGCTATCGCGGCGAGCTCCTCGATCGATCCACGTGGCTGGTCGCGGGTTGAGGCCGCTAGGTGTACGACTGTGCTCACGCCTCGCATGGCATTGCGAAAGGAGGGAGGGTCGGCGAGATCGCCGAGCGCGATCTGTACGCGTACGCGCTGAGGCCCGAGGCGCCTGGGATCACGCACGAGGCAACGCACGGGTTGTCC
>JBAPMC010000213.1:0-4000 GCA_049278415.1 Solirubrobacteraceae bacterium | reverse complement strand
GTTCAGCGGGACGCTCCCCGACGGCATCCCTCTCGCGCATGCTGTCGGCGTGGTCGAGCACCACCGCGCGCGGTGGTAGGCAAAGCGACTTCCTACTACGTCTCCTCTAAGAACCGCCCGAATGTGCTGATGGTTTGAGATTGCCAGCGGCAGTTGTAGGCGCTGCGCACTCAAGTCCCCCGCAAACGGTCTCCACGACCATCTGCTTGGCGCGCTCGAGGTCCTCGTCCCCCTGCGGCAGCAGTCCGAAGATCCAGCCGGTGAGCACCTGCTCGATCGCGCCATAGAACGTCATCGCGGCGAACTCGGCGTCGATGTCGGCCTTGAAGACGCCTTCCTGCTGGGCCTTTGTGACGATCTCGCCGATCAGGCGGTAGGCCTCGCGGATCTGGCCCAGGTGCGTCTGGCCGAAGGAGTTGGCGGCGCGCGTCACCTCCACGATGATCACCTTCATCAGGTCGGGATCACGGCGGTAGCTCTCAACGATGAACGAGGCGATCGCATCCAGCTTCTCACGCACGGGGACCTGCTCGCGATCGACCTCGTGAATCATCTCGAGCATCACACCCCAGCGCTCCAGAAAGAGCGTGTTGAGGACCTCCTCCTTGGAGGGGAAGTAGTGGTAGAGCAAGCCGTAGGCCACGCCGGCCTCGTCCGCGATGTCCGACACGCGACAGGCGTGAAAACCCTGACGCGCGAACACGCGCACGGCCGCGTCGAGGATCGCGCGACGGCGGTCGGGGACGGCCTTGGCCCTCGTGGAGCTCACCCCTCACCCCCGGTTGGGGTCCCAGGGTGGGAATGAGAGTTGCCGGGGAGGGAGGGGGAATAGATGTGTGGAGGGGTCGTATCGCCCTCGCCCCGGCCGGAAGACGAAGCGTGTGCCTGCGCGGAGGAGCGGTGGTAGAGCTTGGGGAGGCGATGAGAGAGCAACGGCACACGCTTGCGTACGTCGTCCTGGTGCTCGAAGTCGAGCTCCGCCACGATGTGCCCAGGCCTCTCGTCCTCAGCACGGGCGAGCACTGCTCCCCAAGGATCTACGATCAGCGAGCTCCCGCCTGAATGGTGACCGCCAGGGTGCTTGCCGACCTGATTGGCGGCAACGACGAAAACCTGGTTCTCGATCGCCCTGGCCCGTATGAGCGTCTCCCAATGATCGCGCGTGGTCGGCAGCGTAAACGCCGCCGGCAGCACGACGATTCGCGCGCCGCGCAGGGCCAGCACACGGAACAGCTCGGGGAAGCGCAGGTCGTAGCAGATGGACATGCCCAGCTTCGTGCCGTCCTCCAGCTGACTGACGACGACTTCCTCGCCGGGCTCGTCTGTGTCTGACTCGCAGTAGCGCTTGCCCTCGATCTCCACGTCGAACATGTGAAGCTTGCGGTACACCGCCTTGATCTCGCCGTCGGGACCGATGTGCACGGATGCGTTTGAGAGCTTCTCGCGTCCCTCGACGCGCTCGGCGATGGAGCCGGCCACGAGATCGAGCTTCAGCTCAGCTGCCGTCGCACACGCCCAGGCGATCGCGCTTCCGTCGAGCGGCTGTGCGCCGGCGCGCAAGTCCTCCGAGCTTCCCATCGCCGTCCACTTCTCGGGCAGCACGATCAGCGTCGCGCCATCGGACGCCGCAGCGCGCACCTGCTCGTCCGCGGCCGCGATGTTCGCCTCCACATTTGCGCCGGAATTCAGCTGAACGGCGGCAGCCTTCATATTCCCTCTAAGCTCCCCGGCGTCCCGGTACGTGGATAGATTGACTGGTCAGTCAATGAAACCAAAGAATAGCGCTCGTTCAACGAGCGTTGCGTTTCATCAGCAGACAATTGTAGGGTCGGGTGCGACACCGACCTAATGCGGTGCTACACTTTTGCCATGCCGACCGCTCACCCCCGATACACGATCACCGATACCGGCTCGGTGCGAGTGCTATTGGATGACGCGCAGCGCCGCTGGCCTGAGATCGCAGACCGCAAGAAGCTGCTGCTGCGCTTGGCGCAGACCGGTCACGATTCTCTTCATCTGAGCGATGCGGACGCGGAGGCCGAGCGACGCAGGGAGCGTCAGCGTGCTGCCCTGGCAGGCCTGCAGCGTACCGTCGATTGGGACGCGATCAGGAACGACCAGGCGTGGCGCTAGGCAGGCTGCTGCTTGCCGACAAGTCTGCGCTGGAGCGGGCCACACCGGAGACGCTGGAGCTTGGCGAGATATGCTGCTGCGCCGTGGTGCGGGTGGAGATGCTCTACAGCGCCCGCTCGGCACGCGACTATAGGCGCATCGAGGAGTACCTCGACGGCTTCCGCGACCTGCGCATGGACGCCGAGACGATCGCGACTGCGGTCTCGGCTCACAAAGAGCTCGGCGAGCGTGGACGCCAGCGCGTTCCGGTCCCCGATCTACTGATCGCCGCCTGCGCGCAGCAGTATCAAGCGTCGGTGTTGCACGTCGATCGCCACTACGACACGCTTGCTGACGTGCTCGCGTTCGAGTCGGTCAGGCTCACCGTCTAAGCCTAGACCGGGGCCTTCTCCTTGCCCGCAAGCGTCGCCTGGATTGCCTCGCCCCGCTCGGTCAGCCACCATGCATTCGGCTCACCGCGTGTGTGGCCTTCGCCCAGGTTCTCGATCAGCCCGGCGGCCTGCAGGCGTCGCAGCAGACGGGACGTCTGGCCCTCGTCGTTGATGCCTGCGCTGTCGGCGATCGCACGGTTGGACGCACCGCTGTCCTCGGCGATCGTGGCTAGTACGCGAGCGGTACGGTAGGTGAAGCGGATCGACAGGCCCTTGAAGGGATCCTTCGTCCCATTCGTCGCCGCGGCGATGGCCTTCGGGGCAGGGCGATCGAGCTCGCGGCGCGCTGCGGCCGCCCCGATGTAGGGGTGGACGATCATCGCCGTGAGCGGGTTGATGAGCTCCCCCAATCGCGGACCCCCCTTCTCCGAGTGCGGAGAGACTGCTCGCGGACCCTGCTGTGAGTCCACCAGACGCGCGTGCACGACAGCGAGCGCGCCCCCGACAACGCCCTCCGCCGTCAGCGGCAAGGGGCCGTTCTCGTGCTTGGCCTCGGAGCGACCCTGATCCACCGCGACGGCCAGCACGGCCAACACGCGACTGCGACGCTCCAGAACCCCAGGCCCCGCCCTGAGCGTCTCGACCACGCACATGCGAGCCACACCTGGATGCGCGTCGAAATGCTCGAGCAGGACGCTCAGAGCGGCACGCACCCGAACGCTCCATTTGCCTTCGCGCGCATAGATGGGCGCCACCTCCCCCATGATCCGCTCGATCGCCTGGTCGAGCGCCGCGAGAAAGCACTCTTCGCGATCCTCGAACACCTCGTAGAACGTGCGCCGCGAGACACCTGCTCGCTTGGAGATGCGTCCCACCGTCGCGTCCTCGATACCGACCTCGGCCAGCAGTTCGCCCATCGCCAGCAGCAGACGCCGGCATTGCATCTCGGCGACGTGCCCGCCTTGGCGGGCGACCTCCTCGGAGCCGGCTTGCTTATGCGAGCGCACGCTCCACCTCGATCAGTGGCATTGCCGACGCACCTCTATCTCCTATTTGCCCTTCTTCTTGTGCTTGCTCTTGGCCTTGTGCGCCTTCTTTGTGCAGCCGGTTGGGGTGATTGGTGTGGTGGTGTTCTTTACGACACCGTTTTGTGCGATGAATGAGGTTGGCATTACGAGTTTCTTGGTAGTGCAGAGGTTGCCGTTGGCTGCTAGGGCTGAGTACTTGCCTTGAGGCAATGTCAGTTCGAATGTGCCGACAGGCACATCGGGTATCTGCTTGAACGTGCTGCTCGTGACACCGGCTTTACTGATGAACGTGCTACCAACCAAATGAACTGTGGTGCCGTAGCCCTGCAGCACGATGATGAGCTGCGGGAATTCTTCACCGCCGTGACTAACGAAATAAGCAGGACCTTCAAGGCCTACAGGCAACACCGGTGTCGTAGCCTTGGCGTGTCCTACGATCGACGCTGACGGGCACGCTGCCGGGTTAGC
>JBAPMC010000212.1:0-2264 GCA_049278415.1 Solirubrobacteraceae bacterium | reverse complement strand
GTGTTGTGCGCCTGGGTGGACGCCTGGACGGGAAACCAGTTGATCACATAGCTGAGGAAGATCCCAATCGCGGTGGCAATCAGCGCCGCGACGACCGTCCAAACGATTGAGCGCCTAGACATTCGGGGCGCCTTCTCGGGCTTCTGCGGTGTGCGCGTCTGGGATCAGCCTGACCATCGGAGGCGTGATCCTAATGCCTTCGCCCGATGAACGTATGCCGTGGGGTTTGACGGCGGTATCGGGGGTAGTTGCAGATATCGCAAGGGGCGCTTGACGGAGAGCGCTAGAAGCAATAGATTGAGGCAATCGTTGCAAACAGCCGAGGATTGGAGGCGAGCTGCGATGCAGGTGCGAGATGGAATGAGTCCGATGGTGTTGACGGTGGGCCCAGGTCACACGCTGCGCGATGCCGCGCGGCTCATGTCCGAGCGTCATGTGGGTGCAGCCGTCGTGATTGATCCGGACTCAAGCGGTCCGGGGATACTGACCGAGCGCGACGTACTCACGTCTATCGGCGCGGGCGAGAGCCCGGACGTCGAGCTCGTGGCTGGCCATCTGACCCGCGACGTGGTATTCGCCGAGCCGAGCTGGTCTTTGGAGGAAGCCGCAGGTGCGATGGTTCGCGGCGGCTTTCGCCACCTAATCGTCGTTGAGCGAGGAGAGACAGTGGGGATACTCTCTGTGCGCGACGTCGTGCGCTGCTGGACGGAGGAGGGGGCTATCTGTCCGGTTCCAGCGGGCGCAGCCGTGGGGTGAGAGAGAGGGGAAGGTCGAGCGCCTACGTGGGGGATGTAGGCGCGACCTTCCATTGGGGCCGCGCGTGGTTGGGGACCGCGTGCGGCGCCTCACCGAGCTAGAGGGGCTGCTGAGTGTGCGTTGATGAGCTCTCTGAAACTTCGCTCAGGTCGACGCCGGAAGTGGAGCAGCTCAGCTGAACGGAGTGGGCGGGGCTCAGCTGAACTTCAGTGAGAGTCGAGCGGGAGCTCGTTTACTTCGCGGCGCGTGTCCATGATCCAGCGAGCAATGCAGGCAATCGTCAGCAGGCCGCCGGCGAACACGAGGATCAAGCTGGTGGTCACACCCACGATTGCGAGTGTGATCCCCGCAGCCGTCAGCAGCGGGAGAATTGTGGGTCCAGGAAGGTGGATCTCCTCGCCGGCCGTCGGGATCTCTGGATCGAGTGGGCTCATGAGACGTATACCGCAGCCACCACGAAGGTTATGCCGAACATGAACATGCAAATCCCCGCCACTATCAGGCCTGTGCGGATGTTCTTCTTGGCGAGGCGACGGTTCATGACGGTGGGTCGAAGCCTACAACTTCGCGTCCGCCACCATCGCGCAGAACAGCAGCGCGAGGTAGGCAAGCGAGAAAAGATAGAGCTGTAGCGCGCTGCGACGATCTGCGCGTCGATAGAGCCTTACCGCGCCGGCGATGAAGCCGAGGCCCAGCAGCAGCGAGGCGGTTAGGTAGATTCCGCCGAAGCCACCCGCACAGAACGGGAGCTGTGTGACGGCGTACAGCAGCACCGTGTAGAGCAGGATCTGGCGGCGTGTCTCGGCCTCGCCGCGCACAACTGGGAGCATCGGCACCCCGACCTTCTTGTACTCATCCTTCATCAGCAGCGACAGCGCCCAGAAGTGCGGTGGAGTCCAGAAGAACACGATGAAGAACAGCAGCACCGCGATGCCGTTCACCGAGCCCGTCACGGCCGTCCAGCCAACGAGTGGAGGAACCGCGCCGGCTGCCCCGCCGATCACGATGTTCTGCGGCGTACGCCGCTTCAGCCACATCGTGTATACGAATACGTATCCGAGGAAGCCCGCGAAGGCGAGGCTTGCAGCAAGCACGTTGACGGTCAGCGACAGCTCGAGGAACGAGAGCGCCGCAAGGACGCACCCGAAGGTCAGTGCGGCGGTCGGGGATACCCGTCCGGAGGGGACCGGTCGGTTGGCGGTACGTGCCATGCTCGCGTCGATGTCGCGGTCATACCAATGGTTGACAGCGCCGGCGCCGCCAGCCGACAGGTATCCGCCCAGGCATGTGAGCGCGATCAGAGCTAGCGAGGGATCTCCCGCTACGAGCATCGTTGTGATGGTCGTCAGCAGCAGCAGCGACTGAACCTTCGGCTTTGTCAGCTCGACATAGTCAGCCAACAGCTGGCGTGTCCTTGAGGGGGCGCCGAGCGCAGGTGCCTCAAGCGACTGAGTAGAGCCGCTCGCGCCAGACATCTAGACCCCGACTTGCGTGGCTCCGGCGGGCAC
>JBAPMC010000211.1:0-8326 GCA_049278415.1 Solirubrobacteraceae bacterium | reverse complement strand
CCATTACCCCCACCACGTTCACGCCGTGTCTGGCGAGCGTGTCGAACTCCATGCCGGAGAAACCGAAGGCGCCGTCGCCGAGCAGCAACACCACCTGACGCTCGGGATGTGCGAGCTTTGCTGCAAGCGCATATCCCGGTCCGGTGCCCAGGCACCCGAATGGCCCTGGATCGAGCCAACAACCAGGCTTGTAGCTGTCGATTACGCGTCCTGCGTAGGAAACGAAGTCGCCTCCGTCGCCGATTAGGATTGCATCGCGGTCGAGCACCTTGCCGAGCTCTGCGTAGAGCCGCATCGGGTGAAGCGGTGAGCGATTGTCCTCGAGCTCCCCCCGCTCCGCCTTGCGTTGCTCGGTCTCTGCGTCCCTTAGCTCAGCTACCCAGCGCTCGCTGGCGAGCGCTTTGCCGCCGGCGGCGGTGCACAGGTTGGCGAGCGTTGAGGCAAGCTCCCCGTACAGCTCGGCTGCCGGCTCGCGCGGATGGGTGCGCTGTGGCTCGGCTACATCAATTGCCACGATGGCGGTGTCATCGCCGAAGGAGCCGCCGAAGCCGAGTCGGAAGTCCATGGGCACGCCGATTACAAGCGCCACATCGGCGCCTTTCAAAGCCTGTGAGCGGGTGCGCGAGAAGAACAGCTCATGATCAGCCGGTACGCACCCTCGCGCGAGCCCGTTTAGGAAAACGGGAATATGCAGCGTTTCGGCGAGCTCGAGCAATGCCTGCTCGCCATGCCCCCAATAGAGGTCGGTGCCCGCCATCACCACCGGTCGCTCAGCGTCGCTCAGGAGCCGTGCAGCCCGTTCGATCTCATCAGCGGCTGCCGCTCCCCCGCCCCGTCCCCCGTATTGCAGAACTGATTCAGGCTCGGGTGCGCTCATGAACACATAGTCGAGCGGGAAGTCCAGAAACGCAGGGCCGCTGTGCGGCGCCATAGCGCTCGCCAGCGCCTCGTCTACCAGTCCCGGGATCTCGGCTGTGCTCTGCGCGGTGGTGGCTAGCTTGCATAGCGGGCGTACAAAGGGCACGTGGTCGATCTCCTGCAGCGATCCCTGACCCCAGCGCATGGTTGGCGCCCTACCGCCGAGCACTAGCAGTGGCGTGTGGTTGGCTTGAGCGCTTGCAATTGCGCTCATGCCGTTGGTTACCCCAGGCCCGGCTGTTAGCGCGCATACACCCGGCTCGCGAGTTACCTTCGCCCAACCCTCGGCTGCGAACGCGGCGGTTTGCTCGTGGCGGACGTCCACGATGTCAATGCCCTCCTCGCGACAACCGTCGAAGATCGAGAACAGGTGGCCACCGGACAGCGTGAAGAGCTTGCTCACACCATGCGCCTTCAAGCGGCGGGCTATCAACCGTCCGCCGTGCAACTCCTGAAGCTGGTCGGCGCTCTTTTGCGTGCTTTGCGTAGACATGGCGCTCGCGACTCTACTGAGCGCGGCTTGCACGCGCTCCCGGCGGCCCGTTGCAAGGCATGCAAGGACGGCTGAGGGGGATGGGGATTTGGGCACGTACAACGTGATGGCTGAACGGCTCGCACCATCACTGAGCTGGCTCGCCAGCCTTGTTGCATGCCCGGGGTGGGACTCGAACCCACACGCCCTTGCGGACTATCGATTTTAAGTCGACGGCGTCTTCCAATTCCGCCACCCGGGCGAGCATTGGCACTCTAGTTCAGGAGCTGATGTACGTGTCTAGAGTGGACGATAAGCAGACGTTCATGGGCATACTTCTCTACTTTAAGGAATCCGGTCCTAAACAGCTTTAGGGCTGCTCATGGAAGGGCTGAGGCTCTTGGCTGTCGACCGTCCACCGTGCATGGACCTCCGCAGGTGTTTATCTGCGGTTTCGGGTGGGCAGCCATACTTCATAAAGACCGCAACTACCCCCTTGGTAGCGTGTCTATAGGACCAAGAGCAGCGAAAGGACCGCCGTGGAGGTCTCAGCACTAAAAGCCCCAGCAGCGCCCGGCCTGAGAAGCCCATCGGCTCTGCTGCGCCTACAGTCCGACGAGCGTCTGATTGCAATGATCCGTCGCGGCCAGCATGCGGCGTTCGAGACGCTCTTCTCGCGCTATCAATCGCGCCTCCTGTCTTTCTGCCGGCACATGCTCGGCTCGCGCGAGGACGCTGAGGATGTGCTGCAAGAGGTGTTTGCAGCCGCTTTCAACGCGATCCTCGCGGATGAGCGTGAGATCAACGTGCGTCCGTGGCTGTACCGGATTGCCCGCAACCGCTCGCTCAACCATCTGCGCCGTGCGAGCGCCATAGGCGTTGACTCAATGGACGTGCATTACGCCGAAAACGGCTTGTCCACTGCCGAGAAGGTGATGCGCCGTGAGAGCTTCAGGCAGCTGATTGGCGATGTGCAGCAGCTTCCCGAGACACAGCGCACTGCGCTGCTGTTGCGCGAGATCGATGCGCTTTCCTATGAGCAGATATCAGACGCGATGGAAACCACGGTGCCTGCGGTCAAGTCGCTGCTGGTGCGCGCCCGCATCTCGCTTGCTGAGGCGGCGGAGGCGCGCAAGCTGAGCTGTGATGAAGCAAGGCTTGAGCTCGGCGAAGTTGCAGAGGGACTAGTCAAGACGAGCCCTGCGGTGCGACGTCATGTGCGCGATTGCGAGCGTTGTCGTACGTTCCGCAAGCAATTGAAGGACAACAACGTGGCGCTCGCCGCGATACTTCCGGTGGGACCGCTTCTGATGCTCAAGAAGCTCGTGCTCACCAAGCTCGGGTCAACCGCCGGCGCCGGGGGAGCCCATGTGGCGGGCGCCGGCGGAGCGGGTGCTGCTGCGGGAGCTGGAGCAGTTGGAGGGGCCAGCGCCGGCGGCAGCTTTGTAACGGCGGGTGTTGGCGCTCTGGCGACGAAGGCTGTTGCAGGGCTCGCAGTTGCAGCGATTGTTACCGCCAGCACAGTGGAGGCAAACCATGTTGCGGGCCGCCCTCACCACCATCACCATGTTGTGGCCGCTTCTACTCTCGGCGCCACCCAGACAAGCGAACCGGTGGTTACGCGCTCGCACTCTCAGCCAGCCACGATCTCCTCGCGCGTCCTTGGCGGGTCGCAGCTGGCGGGAAGAGTGGACCGTCGTCTCCCCCGGAAGGCGAAGACAGCGGTCCCGACCAACACACCTACGACGGTTGCTGAGACAACTCCCGCGGGAGCCGGCTCGCCGACAACTCAGCTCCAGTTGACTGTGCCCAAGTCTCCGCCGCCACCGGTTACTGAGGTGACCACCGACTCGACAGAGCTTCCGAGCGCGCAGGTGCAAAGCGCGCCGGCTGTAGCTCCTGTGGAAGCAGCGACGACGGACACAACTGTCACAACGCCACCACCGGCTGCAGTTGAAACGCCGGCGACGCCGCCCCCCGCTCCGACGACGCCGAGCACTCCGACAACTCCGCCTACTCCTGAAGGCACAGGCGATCCAACGCCCGGAGTTATCTCTCCGCAGACGCCGCCCATACCGCCTACAGCCACAGAGACACCGGAAGACAGCACCACACCGGGCCCGCAGCAGACTCCGCCTCAGTAGCCCTTCTCGACAGGAGCCAACACGAAGCAGACCTGCTCAGGGCCCTTCTCGAGCTAAGGGGCAGGCGAAGCAGACCGCGTCTCATGGCCTCTTCTCGAGCTTAGGGGCAGGCGAAGCAGACCGTCTCATCGCTCCTATCGAGCTAAGGGCCCACATGAAGCAGACCGGTCCCTGGGGGCAGCTCGATGCGAGCCCGAGCCCTACCCGAACGTAAAGGTCTTCAGCGGTGTTTCGAGTATGCCGGAGCTCGCCACCGGCTTTGCCACGTTCGCCGGCTGGCTGCTCAGCATCTCGATCACTACGCCTTCGCGTGCACCGTGGCGTTTAGGCAACAGCATCACGTCGCGCCCGTACAGCTTGCGTCCACCGACGAGCGCGCTGTAGAGCACGTCATAGCCGCCCAGCGTGGAGCTGATTCGAGTCTTGCCCTCCCCTTCCAGCCTGAAGTGGGAGAAGCGCTTGGCGAGTGCACGTGTGTAGCCAGCCGCGAACAGAGGCAGCTCCCCGGTGACGCTCCCTGTGTATTCGCCAAGCACGAGCGGCGCCACCGCGTAGGAGTCAGCAAGCTGTCCTTGAGAGCTGCGTGTCACCTTCACATAGCCGCCAGCATCAGGCGTTTTTCGGTAGAGCCCCTTGTACTTGAAGCTGAATGGAACCCGCCCGCCGTGCGAGTAGCTTGCATCGAGCAGGCTCAGCACAGCGCCGATGGCGAGCACCGCCAGACCGACGGCGGCGACGATCGTTATCGCCCGCACAAACGGGGCTGCTGAGCGCCAGCGCGGCTCCAGCAGCTTGCCGAGTGTTGGGCCATATTGCGGCTTCAGCGGTACGGACGCCATCTAGTGGTCCACAGTTGTTACTCGCCGATCGAGAACAGCGCCTCCAGGTCATGCCTGGAGAACGCGGCAAACGCCACCATCGTCTGGGTGCGCCCAACCCCGGAGAGCTGACCGATCCTGTCGGTGACGACATCCGCAAGCTGCTCATGGTCGGGGACGCGTACGATCGCTACGAAGTCCCATTGGCCGGTTACCGAGTATGCCTCGGCAACTCCCTCGATATCCGCGAGCTCACCCCCGAGCGTCGAGAGGGCGTCACGCTCTGCTTCGATCAGAACGACCGCATGCGTCATGGTCATGGTTGCGCTCCACTACCGGCCGCTGGACCGCCGCGCCGGCGATAGCTAAATCCGTTGAAAGCCACCGCGGTCATGGCGAATGGGTATCGCCGGGTGCGAGCACGATGACCTCTGAGGAGCCCTGAGCCTCGACGTCGGCCTTGAACGCCTGTGCGTCCGTCTCGATTGGCGGGAACGTGTTGTAGTGGCAGGGGATTACTTGCTTGGCGCCAACCAGCCGCGCTGCCTCGACGGCATCGTGGCGGTCCATTGTGTAGTGCCCGCCGATGCACATCAGCGCCACGTCGATCCCACCAGCTTGCTTCGCGTTCAAAGCGAGATCGGAGAACAAGCCTGTATCTCCAATGTGGTAGATCGTCTTTCCGGCGAATTTCACGATCAGCCCTGCAGGCGTGTTGACGGTGCCCTTGGGAGTTGTGGAGGTGTGCCAGGCTGGCACCAGCTTCGCCGAGCCCCACTCGAGCTCGACAGTGCCGCCGATGTTCGGGTCGTGCACGTTCTGAAGGCCTTCTTCGCCGAGCTCATTTGCGATCTCCACGATTGCCACCACGTGCGCGTTGGTGCGCTTGGCTATAGCCACTGTGTCGCCAATGTGGTCACCATGGCCGTGGGTGAGCAGGATCGCATCGGGGCTGAGCTCATCAGCGGAGACGGCCGCCTTTGGGTTGCCCGTGAGAAACGGGTCGATCAGCACCGAGGTGTTGCCATCGGTGAGCTCGAAAGCCGCGTGGCCGAGAAAGCGAATCTGCATGTTCAGTGCTCCTCATTTGGGGGTTGGTTTTGTGGGGGTTGTGGCTCGCTCGACTCGGTGGCTTCAGTGTCGCGCCCCAGTGCAAGCTCGTGGGCCAGCTCGAAGCCAACCGCAACGCCTACGAACATGCCCAGCCGGGTCTGCTCAGCCACGAGCGTGCTCACCGCGCGAGTGCGCTCGTCCCCGTCGGGCTCGTTCGCCACGCGTCCTATCTCCGCCTCGTATGCCTCACCGAACCAACCACCTTCTGCGAGCGCCTCAGCGAGCACACGCTGAAGCGCCGGAGCTGCATGCACAACGACGTCTTGGGCGTGGGCGAGGCGTCCTGGCTCAACCAATGCAGCGAGGGCTGCATCCACCTCTGCTGCAGTGTAGGAATGATCCGGCAAAGCCGTCTCATCATAGGCTGCGGAGGCTGTTATAGAGCTCAAACGGACCTCGCACGGCTCAAGCCAAGCCCAGCCACCAAACCGAGCAGCCCGCCGGTGACACCAGCTAGCCAGCTCACCTCCGGTCGCGCATATGGCATCGCGAGCAGCACTGCTGCGATTGCTGCCGTGGCCAGCAGATCGCCCTCGTAGTAGTCACCGGCTCGTGCAGCCATCAAATTGGGGGCGGCCCACGCTCCCAGCAGTGCGAGCGCTCCCGCATTGGCGCCGGTAACGATGGGGAACACGTAGAGCGCCTCGGCGGCGAGACCGCCGCCTATGCCGGCGGCGAAGAACAGGGCGAGCACCACGAACGGTCCGTGACGGCGCTCGATTAGAGCCCCGAAAACCGCAACGGCAAGCAGCGTGGCGAACATGAACAGACCGCTTGAGAAGCCACGCCCGTAAACGAACTGGCTGCTGAGCAGCCGCCACCAGTCGCCGTGCAGCGGACCTGCGATTACAAGCCTGCCGAGATCTACGTAGGCGCCTTGAGCTGCGATCCACACACCGCAGCTTGCAGCCACGAGCGCGATGGTTGCGTAGGGGGAGGTATCGACGCGTACTCCGGCGATCTCTCCGCTGCGCAATCGACCGAGCGACGCCCGCCGAAACATTCCTTTGCGAGGCTCGCGCAAACGATCACGCGGAAGCTTAGGCGCACGCCGGCGCAGCCTGTGCCCGCAGTAGGGGCACTCGGTTATGTACGGGCTGACCTCCGATCCGCACTTCTTACAGACCACGAACAGATCGGCGCCTGAGGGCATCATGTCATTCTAAGAGCCAAGCAAGCTCCGCCGGAGCTGGTTGCGGCGATAGAGTGCAATTGTTCCCTCGCCAGCGACTTGCTGGAGCCGTTTAGGCGCCGCGGCGAGGCGGTATCAGCGACTGCAAAAGGAAACCGATCGATGCAACTCGGCTACGAGAAGAAGCTCTACATCCTTGCCTTCGACCACCGTGGCTCCTTCCAGAAGAAGTTCTTCGGGATCGAGGGCGACCCCAACCCTGAACAGACCGCGATGATCGCCGACGCCAAGCATCTCATCTTCGAGGGCCTGCAGAGGGCGGTGGCTGCAGGAGCGGACGCTTCTGTGACTGGCGTGCTCGTTGACGAGCAGTTCGGCGGGACGGTGCCCGAGGAGGCGCGCGCGCAGGGCTTGATGCTCGCGATGCCCGCCGAGCGCTCCGGGCAGAACATGTTCGACTTCCAGTACGGCGACCAGTTCGGCGATCACATCGAGAGCTTCGACCCGGACTTCACGAAGGTGCTCGTGCGCTACAACCCCGACGGAAACACTGAGGAAAACCGTGAGCAGCTTCAGAAGCTGAAGCGCCTGTCGGACTGGCTGCACTCAAAGGACCGCAAGTTCCTGTTCGAGTTGTTGGTGCCCGCCGAGGAGGCGCAGTTGCAAGCGGTTGAGGGCAGCACCGAGCGCTATGACACCGAGCTGCGCCCTGAGCTGATGCGGCGGACGATCGCGGAGATTCAGGAAGCCGGCATCGAGGTGGACATCTGGAAGATAGAGGGTGTGGACGAGCGTTCAGACTGCGAGATGCTTGCCGCTCAAGCCCGCACCGGCGGGCGCGACGGCGTGGTATGCGTGGTGCTCGGTCGCGGCGCTGACGACGCGAAGGTCGATCACTGGCTCGAGCAGGCAGCCCCCGTAGAGGGCTTCGTGGGCTTTGCGATCGGCCGCTCGATCTGGTGGAACCCACTAAAAGAATACGTCGAGGGCAAGATCGAACGCTCAGCTGGAGCGCGCGAGATCGCCGAGAACTATCTGCGCTTCGTGAAGGTTTACGAGGGCGCCGCGGGCAAGGCCCCAGTCGGTTAGAGGCGCTGGCATGCGCTCCGGAGGCTGCTTGAGATGAAGATGCGACAGAGCTTGACGGAGATTGAGCGAGCGTTCGCGAGAGAGATCTCGATGGAACGCCACCGGCGGGCGTCGCTTAGACGCACCACCGAGCAGCGAGCCATCAAGCGCGAGGTGGACCGACGTCACAAGCGCGGATCAGTCCGCTTCGTGTTGCTCGTGCTGACGCTGATGATGACCGCGGCGATCGTCACGGTGGTGATGTTTCGCACTCTGTATCTACTGCTCAGCTAGAAGCCGCTTAGCTGAGGCGCCGAGCAGGGCTAGGGGGCGCGCAGCAACTCTCGTGCTAGCGGGCCGCCGCGGCAACCAGAGGGGCAGCAATGCGGTGTAGCCCTACGCCTCATGAACCAGATCTCCCCGGCTCGACGAGTGCAGTTCAGGAAGACTCGCCCAGCTTGCCTAGCGCGTCGTCTACGTCTGCACCAACCGCCTCACCAGTGGAAGGGCTGCTCTGCTCGCTCTCCTCACGCTGGATCTCGACGTAGATCTCTGTGCGAAACACCGGGATGTCGTGAGGAGCGTGGATGCCGATCCGCACCTTCTCGCCCACCACCGAAAGCACCGACACCTCGATGTCGTCGCCGATCATGATGCTCTG
>JBAPMC010000210.1:0-6300 GCA_049278415.1 Solirubrobacteraceae bacterium | reverse complement strand
GCTTCGGGTGGGTGTGTCGGCCTGATCTCCTCCGGTGGTTCTAATGCGGAATCGGCGTTCCTCGACGCGAGTGAAAATGGGAACGACGTCTTCTTCTTGACAAGCTCCGGGCTTGTCAACCAGGACTACGACGGCGCACCTGATGTTTATGACGCGCATGTGTGCAGCAGCCAGTCGCCGTGTCAGCCGGAATCGGCGGTCGCGCCGCCTGCATGCTCGACCGGGGATGCTTGCAAGGCCGCGCCCTCACCACAACCGGAGGTTTACGGCGCGCCTTCCAGCGAGACATTCTCAGGGGCGGGAAACATCAGTGCTCCGACTGGTCCAGGTGTCGCTACGAGGTCTTTGACAAACGCTCAGAGATTGGCGCGTGCCTTGCGTGCTTGTAAAGAGAAGCGATCGAAGCACAAGCGCGCTCTCTGTGAACGGCAAGCACGGAAACGGTATCCGAAGCATACCTCGGCGAAGAAGTTGCGGGTAGGCAAGAGCGTGTCCTCGCGGACAGGGCGCTAAGGGGGAGTGGTGATGATCAAGAGCAAGCTCACACATTTGAAGGGTCTTCTCGCTATCGCGTCGCTAGTGATACTGGTGGGTGTCGTGATCGGTACCACACCGGCGATGGCTGAACCTAGCGTATGGTGGAACCTGACCGCCAGTACTTGGCCGGCAAGTCTCCCCGCAAACGGTGAAGGTAATATCAGTCTCGTTGCTGAGAATGTCGGCGATGCGTCTGTGACTACCAGGACGGTAACGATCACCGATAAGTTGCCGCCAGGACTGAAGGTACAGAGCATCTCCTTTTATCCGGAGACCACGGGCGGGGAAACCGGCGCGAACTACGCCGAATTCGGTTTCTGTGAAACCACGGAAAGATCGGTCAGCTGCCATTATCCCGCCGAAGAAATAGCTCCACTCAATCCTTATGAAACGTTGGAAATACGTATCAAGGTGAAGGTCGAAGGCGCAGTATCAGGAGCCGAGAACGAAGCCATAGTCACCGGCGCAAACGATGCGGCGCCGAAGATCGTCAGACGCCCGATACACATCGGCGAAGGCACGACTCAGTTCGGTGCAGAAGATTACGAAATCGCCGCCGAAGAAGAGGGCGGAGCGCCCGACACGCAAGCCGGATCGCACCCGTTCCAGCTGACCACGACACTGCTGCTGAACCAGGAATCAGACCCAAACAACGCGCCAAGGAGAGCTAAGGATCTCAACTTCAAGCTGCCCCCCGGTCTGATCGGCAATCCGACACCGTTCCCGCAATGCACACTGGCCCAGTTCTCCGCCGGCGCTGTCGGTAACGGGATGAGTCTCAACCTCTGTCCCGCCAAGAGCGCTGTCGGTGTCGCTGTGATCACGATCCTCGAAAACGCATTTCTCGGCGGAGTAGCGGCGATCCCTGTACCACTGTTCAACTTGACACCCGCAGTCGGTGAGCCCGCTCGCTTCGGCTTTGAGATCTTCGAAGACCCAGTGATTCTGGACACGTCCGTGCGCACCGGTGGTGATTACGGCGTCAGCGTGAACGTGAAGAACATCACCGAGCTACCTAACTTCCTCGCGAGCCGCGTCACGTTCTGGGGTGTCCCCGGCGACCCAAGGCACGACAGCCAACGCGGCTGGAACTGCATCAGAGCAGGCGAATACGTTGCGGATCTGCACCCGTGCACGCCGCTCGGAGAAAACAATCCCCCGCCACTACTCGCGCTACCCACCTCATGCACCGGAGCGCTGCAGACAACCGTCGAAGCCGACACTTGGCAAGAACCAGGAGTGTTCCAGTCGTTTCCGGGTGGACCGATGCCTGCGATGGACGGTTGTAACCGGTTGCCTTCCTCGCCGTCTATCGGCGTCGCACCAGACGGACAGGCCGGCAGCACACCAACAGGGCTAACTGTCGATGTGCATGTCCCTCAGGAACAGAGTTTGAACGCGAAAGGGCTATCGGAGGCTGATGTGAAGGACACGACTGTCGCGTTGCCGCAAGGCATCGTGCTGAATCCCGCTGCTGCGGATGGACTACAGGCGTGCTCGCTCGCACAGATCGCGCTTGAAAGCCCGGGGCCTTCAACGTGTCCTGAAGCGTCGAAGGTAGGGACGGTGGAGGTTCATACGCCGTTGTTGCCGAACCCGCTCGTCGGTGCGGCGTATTTGGCTGCGCAGGACGCGAACCCTTTCGGGTCGCTAGTCGCCCTATATGTGTATGTGGAAGATCCGATTTCGGGTTCGCGGGTGAAGCTTGCGGGTGAAGTGGTTCCTGATCCTGTGACGGGGCAGTTGGTCTCGACGTTCAAGAACACACCACAGTTGCCGTTCGAAGATTTCGAACTGCATTTCTTTGGTGGGGACCGAGCGCCGTTGGGTACGCCTGCATCTTGTGGTGCGTATACGACGACCGCGTCTATTGCGCCGTGGTCTGGGAATCCGGCGGCTGAATCGTCCTCGACATTCAATATTACCTCTGGTCCCAACGGGAGTGCGTGTGCGAGCCCGTTGCCGTTCAGTCCTAGTTTGACGGCTGGCACGACAAGCATCCAGGCTGGTGGGTTCAGCCCGTTCACGATGACGATGTCGAGGGAAGACGGCCAGCAGAATCTGCAGGCGATCCAGTTGAAAATGCCTCCTGGCCTCTCAGGACTGTTGTCGAGTGTGAAGTTGTGTGGCGAACCTTTGGCTGATGAGGGGTTGTGTGGAAAGGAAAGCGAAATCGGCGAAACGATCGTCAGCGTAGGTTTGGGCGGAGACCCCTTCAGTGTGCGGGGTGGCAAAGTCTTCGTCACCGAAGGCTACGACGGCGCACCATACGGCCTCTCGATAGTCAACCCTGCGAAGGCTGGACCGTACGATCTAGAGGCTGGCACGCCGTGTGATTGCGTGGTAGTCCGTGCGAAGATCGAAGTTGATCCGATCACGGCTGCGTTGACGATCACGAGCGATAACAGTGGTCCGTACAAGATCCCAACGATCTTGGATGGCATTCCGTTGCAGATCAAGCACGTGAACGTGACGATCAACAGGCCCGGCTTCACGTTCAACCCAACCAACTGCAGCCCGATGAACATCACCGGAAGCCTGTCAAGCACACAAGGAGCCTCATCGGCGCTATCGGTGCCGTTGCAGGTCACTAACTGTGCAGTACTCGGCTTCAAACCGGGGTTCAGCGTCTCAACAGCCGGGAAGACATCGAGGGCTAAGGGTGCGAGCTTGCATGTGAAGCTGACCTATCCCAAAGCACCATTCGGCTCTCAAGCGAACATAGCGAAGGTCAAGGTGGACCTGCCGAAGCAGCTCCCGTCAAGGTTGACGACGCTGCAGAAGGCTTGTACTGATGCGACGTTTAATCAGAACCCCGCGAATTGTCCCTCCGCATCACGGATCGGGGAAGCCAAAGCAACAACACCGCTACTACCCGTCCCGTTGTCCGGTCCGGTGTATTTCGTGTCGCATGGCGGTGCGAAGTTCCCCGAACTCGTAGTAGTCCTGTCGGGTTACGGCACAACGATCGATCTGCACGCCGAAACGTTCATCAGTCCCCAAGGCATCACGAGCAGTACGTTCCGCACAGTCCCCGACGCGCCAGTAGGAACATTCGAACTGACACTGCCACAAGGCAAGTACTCCGCTCTGGCAGCGACCGGAAACTTGTGCACATCGAAACTAGTGATGCCGACAGCGTTCACAGCACAGAACGGCGCGATGATCAAGCAGAACACGCCGATCAGCGTCACCGGCTGTCCCAAGCACAAGGCGAAGAAGGCAAAGAAGACGACCAAGCACAAGAAGAAGAAATGACATGCGTGGCAACGGAAGGGCACCGTCAAAGGGCGCCGCGCTTGGCGACATAGCTCGCTACGGCAACGGCGCGCCACACGAGCTCGGGCATGAGCGTGTGATGAAGATCCAGCAGGCGCGGATTGTCGCTGCAATGGTGGAGGTGTGCGCGGAGCGTGGCTCAGGCAATGTGACTGTTGCGCATGTGGTTGGGCGTGCGGGGGTCTCACGGCGTACGTTCTATGAGTTGTTCAGTGACTGCGAAGACTGTTTCGTGAGTGCGTTTGACGAGCAGATCGCACGCGCTTCGCGGTGGGTGCTCGATTCCTATAGCCCAGCCGCGAGATGGGTTGAGCGGACTCGCTCAGCCCTGACGGCGTCGCTTTCGTTTCTCGACATGGAGCGTGGGGCGGGACAGATCTTGATCGTCGGGTCACTCGGCGCGGGCGCCAGGGCACTTGAGCGCCGACAGCGTGTGCTCGCCCAAATGATCACCCTGGTGGACGAAGGCCGCAAGGAAACGAGAGCAGGCTCAGAGCTGCCGCCCCTGACAGCGGAGGGCGTCGTTGGCGGAGTCCTCTCTGTACTGCATTCGCGGCTGTTGAACTCCGAGGGTGGACCGCTGCTGGAGCTGGCCGGCCCCCTGATGGGCATGATCGTGCTGCCCTACCTCGGCCCAGCCGCGGCCCGCAAGGAGCTTGCCCGGCCTGTCTTCAAGAGCCCAGTTGGCCTCCCGCGCTCTGAGGGCAACCCTCTCGGGCGGTTGGAGATGCGCCTCACTTATCGCACCGTTAGGGTGCTGATGGCGGTAGCCGAGCACCCCGGTTCCTCAAACCGAGTTGTCGCTGACGCCTCTGAGGTCACTGATCAGGGCCAGATGTCAAAGCTGCTCGCCCGCCTGCAGACTGTCGGCCTGATCGAGAACAGCGGCGGCGGGGCATCTCGCGGTGAGCCCAACGCCTGGACGCTCACCGCCAAGGGCTGGCAGGTGCAAGGCGCTATGGCCGAGCAAACACTCCACGCCTGAGCTCGGCAATACATCACAGCCGCTCATCGTCGGTCTGACTTCGCTGCGCTTCTCAGCTCTCGAGCCGACCGATACAGCCGACTGCAAGAACACATCATTATGCTGCGCTTTAGCCTAAGTAACTAGGCTTCTGCAGAGCATGAAGAGAAGCATCGGGATGGGAGGGGCTCCAACGCGCGCGGGTATCTGCTTGCCTGCGCTTTGCCTACTCGCGGCCGGCCTGCTCGCCGGCTGTGGTGGTAGCTCGACTGCCACCACAGCCTCCTCCGCGGTTCCCGCCTCACCCGCGGCGCCCACGCAGGGCTCCTCTGTTCCCAGCGCCGATGCGGTTGCGTTCGTATCCGGCACGCCGATTGCCAAGTCGAGCTACCAGCACTGGCTGTCCGTTGAGAAAGCTCTCGGCGCCGGCGGCTCGCCGAGCCACCAGGCGCTCGGCTTCCTGATCACCTCCGAGTGGGTGCTCAGCGAGGCTGCCGCTCGCGGGATCACGGTGTCCGAAGCTGAAGTCAAGCAGCGCTTCTCCCAACTCGTTCATCAGAGCTTCTCAAAGACTGGCTCGTTGCAGAAGTACCTCGCCAAGTCCGGCGAGACCGAAGCCGATCTGCTGGCGCGCATCAAGGTTGAACTGCTTGCCTCGCGCATCGCGGCGAAGGTGACAGCCGGCAAGAGCGCAGCGCAGCGTACTGCCCTGCTTGCTGCCTTCGAGAGGAGCTTCCACACGCACTGGAAGAGATCAACGAGCTGTAAGTCGGGCTATGTGATGGAAGACTGCAAGCAGTACAAAGGTGGCCCCGAAGCGACTGCTTCACAACGCTCAACCTCCTCCAGCTCGAGTGGGTCCTCGAGTCACTCCTCCTCGGGCGCCTCAAGCTCCACCAACGCCGCCTCCAACTCCACCGGCGAGGTCTACTCTGCGCCTGGCGCTTTCTCCCTTACCAGCTCCGCCTTTGAACGCAACGGCGAGATCCCTACGCAGTACACCTGCGCGGGCGCCGGCGTCTCTCCGCCACTTTCCTGGCAGAAAGTACCCGCTCACGCCGCCGAGCTGGTGCTGTTCGTGATCGACGACAGCGCGAACGGGTCGGACGGTGGCATCCGTTGGATCGTCGGTGGCATCGACCCGACCTCCACGGGAGTTGCTGCGGGCAAAGTGCCGCCCGGAGGGATTGTGGGCGCCAACAGCGCCGGCAAGGCCACCTACAGCCCGATCTGCCCAGCCCACGGAAAGAGCGACACAATTGAGTTCGTGATGTATGCCCTGAAGAAGACAATCCCGCTCTCAGCAGGCTTTCAGCCCGCCACGGCTGAGGGGGAGTACGGCAGCGCCAAGCTCCTGATTGGTCAGGCTGCCGTCACCTACGGCGTCGCCTCGCGTCCTTAGATCAGATACACCCAGCCGAAGCCGAAGCCGAAGCCGAAGCCGAAGCCGAAGCCGAAGCCGAAGCCGAAGCCGAAGCCGAAGCCGAAGCCGAAGGTGTGCGGCTGCTTCTTCTCAGCTC
>JBAPMC010000209.1:0-2732 GCA_049278415.1 Solirubrobacteraceae bacterium | reverse complement strand
ACTGCATCTCGCCTGTCCCGACGCCCCGCAAAGCGGCTGCGACCCCCTGAGGACTGTTGCGCAACTGATCTGCTCGGGCGAGGGCGTCAACCTCCGCTGCATCCTCGGCGAACATCGGCTGCGCCCGCCAGCGCGCTACGAAATCCTCGATCGAGCCTTCGTCGATCTCCCGCGCCAGACGACGGTCCGCGTCGCAGCGTCGCGCTCGCTCATCTGAGTCCTCGATGCCTGCGGTGGTGGAGATCAGCACGAGTCGCTCGATCCTCTCTGGTGCGGCTAGAGCGACGTGCAGAGCGATGCGCCCGCCCATCGAGTAGCCGGCGAGCACGAAGTGCTCTGGGCTGCGCTCGAGCACGCTCTGCACGCACGCCTCGAACGTGATTGGCCTCGGAGCGCAGACCAACTCGCCATGCCCGGGCAGGTCAAGCGCCAGCGGTCGGTAGCGTTGCGTCTGCAAATGCGCCAGAACTCCATCCCACGCATGGCGAGTGCCGCCGAATCCGTGCAGCAGCACGACGCTCTCGCGCTCGCCTCCGGCCACCCGTTCGCTCTCGACCACAACTCGCATCCTATGAGCAGATCCGAGCTCTCGATGGGCTGCGCTTCCCTCAGATGAGCTGCGCCCCCGAAACGATGACCTCCGCCCACGACACCTACAAGCTGCTGGGGGCGTTCGTGGACGAGCTGGCGCGTTGCGGGATGCGCGATGCGTGCAGCTCGCCCGGGTCGCGCTGCACGCCGCTCGTGCTGACGCTCGCACGCGATGAGCGATTGCGCTGCCACTCCCATGTGGACGAGCGCTGCGCCGGGTTCTTCGCGGTGGGCCTTGCGAAGGCCTCTGCCTTGCCGGTAGCGATCACCTGCACGTCGGGCACCGCCTTGGCTGAGCTGCTGCCGGCGGTAGTAGAGGCCCGCGAGGCACGTGTGCCTCTGATCGTGCTGAGCGCCGATCGCCCGCCCGAGCTGCGCGAGATTGGCGCCGGCCAGACGATCGACCAGCTCAAGATCTTCGGCGACTTCGCCAAGTGGTTCTTTGAGGTTGGCACGCATGAGGCCACGACGGAGCGCGTGCGCTGGATGCGCTCCCTCGCCTGCCGGGCTTTCTGGACCGCCATCGAGGGCAGACCAGGCGTTGTGCACCTCAACTTCCCTCTGCGCGAGCCACTCGTGTGCGACGAGCCTCCCGCACCGCCCGGCGAGGGACGAGCGCAAGGCAGACCATTCATCGACCGTCCTTTGCTTGCGGATGATTCGAGCGCAGCCGCTCACAAGCTGCGCGAGCTGATCGGGCCGGCGCGGCGCGCGGTGCTGGTGGCTGGGCGTCACGAGCGCGAGACGCCGCTCGGAGCGGCTGCCGCGAGGCTCTGTGCTCTTGCCGGATGGCCGCTGCTCGCAGACCCCCTGTCGGGCGCTCGACGCGGGGATGCGGCGATTGCCCACTACGACGCGCTCTTGCGCGAGCCGGGCTTCACGCGTGAGCACGTGCCCGAGGTGGTGGTGAGGGTCGGCGATCTGCCTGTGTCCAAGCCGTTGCGCACTTGGTTGGCAGGCCTCACGGACACCCGCCAGATCGCGCTCGACCCGGAGCGCGCCTGGCAGGACCCAGCGAGTGCTATATCCGACTCGCTCGCCGCGGAGCCGGCGACTACGCTGAGCGCACTCGCGGCGATGCTCGATCAGAGCAGGGTGCCAGCCGACGCGAGGCCTGCGTCCGATCCCGACTGGTTGGCAAGTTGGCGCAGCGCAGACGAGCGCGCCGCCGAGGCCATTCTCGGAGTCCTCGCGGCGAGTGGGTGCAGCGAGCCATCGGTGGCGGCCGAGCTCGGCGTGCTGCTGCCTGAGGAGGGGACGCTGTTCGTGGCGTCCTCTATGCCGGTACGCGACATAGAGACGTTCTGGCCGGTGCGCCCCGACCCACCGCGTGTGCTTTGCAACCGCGGCGCCAACGGGATCGACGGCACCGTATCCAGCGCCTTCGGCGCAGCCGCCGCCGCTCGCGGTCCGGTGGTCTTGCTGATTGGCGACGTGGCCCTCGCACATGACATCAGCGCTCTGCTCGCCGCCCGTCGCTTGGATCTGAAGCTGACGATCGTGCTGCTCAACAACGAGGGTGGTGGGATCTTCGACTTCCTGCCCATCTCGGAGTCTCCGATCGCATTGCAAGATGACCATTACACGCAGCACATCGCCACGCCCACGGGACTCGACTTCGCCCAGGCAGCCACGCTCTACGGGCTGAGCCACGAGACTGTCGCCGACGTTGCGAGCTTGCGTGCAGCGCTCGAGCAGGCGCTTGCGGCTCCCCGCTCGGCGATGATCGAAGTGCGCAGCGAGCGCTCCTTGAACGTCGAGCTTCACCGTCGCGTGTGGAGCGCGGTGGCGGGCGCGATCAGCTTGTGAGTAGCGGCAGCAATGCCTGCAGCTTGATCTCCGTCTCGGCCAGCTCTGCACCCGGGTTGGAGTCACGCACGATGCCGTTGCCGGCGTAGCAGTGTGCGACGTTGCCGCGCAGCAGGGCGCAGCGCAGCGCGACGCAGAACTCGCCGTCGCCGGCGGCGTCGGTCCAGCCGACGGGACCGCTGTACCAGCCGCGGTCCAGGCCCTCGAGCGCCGGGATCAGATCGAGCGCCGCCTGTGAGGGCTCGCCGCCGACCGCGGGAGTTGGGTGCATCAGACCGGCTAGCTCGATCGCCTCGACTGGCGCTGCCAATTGCGCGCGGATCGGTGTTGCC
>JBAPMC010000208.1:0-17363 GCA_049278415.1 Solirubrobacteraceae bacterium | reverse complement strand
CACCGACGCTGGTGAGCGCCCACTCCCCTAACCCCACCGCGCCGCCGCAGGCGGCGTGGAGGCAGTCCTGAAGGTTGCCGTGGTCGCAGAGTTCTACCCGCGTCGAGGCGACCCGGTGCTGGGCGTGTGGGCGCATCGCCAGGCGCTTGCCGCGCGCGAGGCGGGTGCGGAGGTGCGAGTGCTCGTGTTGCACCGGCTTGTTCCGCCGCGCGCCTCTCTGTCAGCTGGAGCGGGCGGCGCCACACGTGCGCTACGTGGCTTGGCGGGCGAGGCCCACCTGCAGACGCACGACGGGCTCGAGGTGACATACCTGCGCTATGTGTCTCCGCCCCGCTCGCGCTCCTACCACGCGTGGGGCGCCTGGGCCGCTCCCGGGCTCGGCCTAGCGCTGCGTCGGCTGCGCCGCTCGTTCCAGTTCGAGCTGATCCACGCCCACAACGCGGTGCCCGCGGGCGACGCTGTGCGACGCGCACGCCTCGGCGTGCCACTGGTTGTATCCGTACACGGCGGGGACGTGCTCTACACGGCGCCGCGCAGCGAGGCGGGGCGTGCGGCGGTGATACGCAATCTTGATTACGCCACCACCGTGCTCGCCAACAGTCGCGGAATAGCCAAGCTGGCCCGCGACTACGGAGCCCGCGACACGCGTGTAGTGCACCTCGGCGCCGAGCTGCCGGGGCCCGCCGCCAGCGGCGTCAGCAGGCGCGAGCGGCGAGCCCCCTCGCTGGTGACGGTTGGCCATCTCGTGGCACGCAAGCGCCACGCCGACGTGATGCGCGCCTTGGCGGTGCTTGCAAAGCGCCATCCAACCCTGCGCTACGCGATCGTTGGCGACGGCCCTGAGCGGATCGCCCTTGAAGGGCTAGCCGCACGGCTCGGGGTGGCGGATCAGGTCGACTTCCACGGTCAGCTGCCGCCAAGCGAGGCGATCGAGGTTGCACGCCGGTGCACGCTGTTCGCGATGCCCTCCACAGAGGAGGCGTTTGGCGTGGCTTATATAGAGGCGATGGCCGGCGGCGTGCCCGCCATCGGCTGTCGCGGCGAGCCCGGGCCCGAGGAGATCGCCGCTGCCGGCGACGGGTTCGTGCTGGTGCCGCCAGGAGATATCGAGCGGCTTACCCAACGCATCGACGAGCTCCTCTCCGACCCGCAGCGACTGCGCGAGGCGAGCATTCGCGCACGCGAGACGGTCGCAGCCAACTTCAGCTGGAGCAGCTGCGGAGAGCAAACCGTCGCCGCCTACGAGCATGCGCTGCGGTGAAGCCCGTCCTGTTCGTCACCGGTCACGCGCCGGCTTACCGCGTTGCCGCATTCGAGCGTCTGCACGAGCAGGAGGGCGTCGAGCTCGCGCTGTTCGGGGGACGCCTCAAGCACGGTGGCGGTCCAACCGCCAAAGAGCTGCCGTTCCCACACCGTCATGTAAGCGAGCACACCCTGAAGGGCGCAAGCGAGCTGTTTGGGCTGGCTGCGAGCGGCCGCTATCGCGCCGTGGTGTGTCCCACTGGCGGGCGCCTAGCCATGCTCGCCACCTGGGCCGGCGCTCGACGCGCACGCGTGCCTTTGATCCTGTGGGCGTCGCTGTGGTCGCACCCACGCAGCATCCCCCATGCGCTCAGCTACTTCGCTCTGCGTCGTCTCTACCGCTCAGCCGATGCGATCGTCACCTACGGACCACACGTGAGCGCCTATGTGCGTGCGCGCGGCGCGCGGCGTGTGCACGTCGCGCCCCAGTCGGTCGACAACGCTTTCTGGAGCTCCTCCGAGGTGAGCGCGCCCTCAAACCCTGCGTGGCCTCGTGAAGCCGCTGTGAAGTTCTTGTTTGCAGGACGCCCAGCACGGGAAAAGGGACTGGGGGTGCTCATAGAGGCTTGGAGCATGTCGGGCCTGCAGGCACCTACCGCCGCGCTCGTCCTCGTCGGCGCGGGGTCCACCCCCCCTTGGATCCCGGCCGGCGGCGCGGTGGTGGGCTTGGATGCCGTTCCTGCGACGGAGTTGCGCAACTTCTACGCCGCCGCCGACGTTCTTGTGTTGCCGTCGATTGCAACACGCACCTTCCGCGAGCCCTGGGGGCTTGTGGTGAACGAGGCCATGAACCGCGGACTTCCAGTCATCGTAAGCGACGCTGTCGGTGCAGCCGGCGGCGGCTTGGTGCTCGATGGGCGCAACGGTTTGGTCGTGCCAGCCGGCAACCCCCTAGAGCTGGCTGGAGCGCTGAAGCGGCTCGCGAGCGACACACTGCTGCGGGCACGCCTGGGCAAGGCAGGACGTGAAGACGTGAGCGCCTACACTCACCGCGCATGGGCGGAGGGCTTCTCGCACGCGCTCGCCGACCTCGAGCTCTCCAGGGGACGGTGAGGTAGCGTTGCATCCCTTGGAAGTGCTGTTGGTCAACCTGTGGAGGGGCATAGGCGCCGTCACGACAGTTACGCGACGCCCGATCGGGCGAGCCGTGACGGGCGCACGCACGCTCGCTCTCATCGCAACGCCGGCGCTAGCCGCGTTTGCGCTGCTCGCAGGCGCGCCCGCCGCCCAGGCAAGCCAAGCACAGACGATCATCGAAAAGTGCGGGCACGGCGAACCGTTCAGCGGCTACAGCCAGAGCGCGTATCGCGAAGCGTTGAAACATATGCCCACCGAAGTGAGCGAGTACACCGACTGCGCCAACCTGATCCGCAAGGACGAGCTCGCCGCAGTCGGCGGAGGCGCCGGCGCAGCGGCGTCAGGCCCATCGTCAAACGTCGCGCTGCCCCTTACTCCATCTGAGCAGCATGCGGTGCAGAGCGCCCACAAGGCTGGATCAGCGCCAATCCGTGTGGGAAGCGTTCCGATTCGACCGGGGGTGGTGCACGCCAACATCGACTCGGCTGTGAACACACTGCCCCACTCGCTGTTCGCCGTGCTCGCGTTCTTGCTTGCCGGCGCCCTGGCGCTCGCAGTCGGGGAGGTGGTCAAGCGTGTCCGCGCACGCAACGGCTGAGCATCCGCCGGCAGGGCTCGTCCACGAGTCCCCGGATGCCCCCTCGCCGCCTGTAAGCCACCCGCAAAGACCCGGCGCAACGATGGCCGCCACGCTCGTGCTCGCCGGCGTGCTGTGCTTGGCGACGTTTCTCGCAGGCGGTGGGCTGAGCCTCGCTCCGATGACCACGCTCGAGGTGTCGTTCACACTCGCGGCGGGGGTGATCGTTGCGGCTGCGGTGGTACTGGCGCCACCTGGCACGCGCTTCGCTGGGCTGTGGTCGATCGGCCTGCTACTCGCTTTCACGGCGCTCACCGGCTTGTCGGTGGTGTGGTCGGTCGCGCCTGACGCCAGCTGGCAGGACGCCGGCAGGATGCTTGCCTACAGCGGGGTGCTCGCCGCTGCCGTCTCGCTTGCCTGGATCAGGCCCGGCGGCTGGCGGGCGCTGTTGGGCGGGATTGTGCTCGCCGCGGTTGTGGTGTGCGGCTATGCACTGCTCACGAAGGTGTTGCCCAACCAACTCAACGCGAGCGTTGAAGCGAACTTCTATGCGCGCCTAAAGGAACCGTATGGCTACTGGAACGCAATCGGCCTGACCGCCGCGATGGGCGTGATTGGCTGCCTATGGCTGGGCGCCCGGCGCGCCGGGCACGCAGTCTTGAATGCGCTCGCTTATCCCGCCATGGGATTGATGATCGTCACACTCATGCTCGCCTACTCGCGCGGCGCTCTTGCGGCGCTCGTGATAGGCGTGGCGGCTTGGATGTGCCTTGTGCCGTTGCGCCTGCGCGGTGCGCGCGTGCTGATCGTCGGCTTGCTCGGCGCCGCTCCCCTCGTCGCCTGGGATTTCTCAAAGCACGCTCTGAGCAGCGACGGCGTTGCGCTCTCCATACGCACTACAGCCGGCCACCAACTCGGGGTGCTGCTTGGCGCGATGCTGCTCGTTCTTACGCTCGTAGGCGTCGTAATTGGCTTCTTCGGCGATCGCCGCGCGCCGGCCGTAAGCACACGGCGCGCCGTGGGGGTTGCGCTGGCGGCTCTGCTGGTACTCGCCGTGGTGGCGCTGGCCGGGGGCCTTGCAGCCTCAAAGCGCGGCCTGACGGGGACTGTCTCGCACGATCTCTCCTCGCTCACCAACCCGAACGCGGCGGTGCCGAAGAACACGCCGGGACGTCTGACTGCGATCGGCAGCGTACGCGCGCGCTATTGGAAGGAGGCGCTGGATATCTTCAAAGCCCATCCGGCGCTCGGCGCCGGAGCGGCAGGATATGAAACGGCACGCCTGCGCTACAGAACACAGCTGCTGGACGTGAGGCAGGCTCACGGCTATGTCGTACAAACGCTTGCCGATCTCGGCATCGTCGGCCTGGTGCTCACGCTTGCGCTGCTGATCGTGTGGATGGCTGCCGCCGGACGCCCCACGCACCCGTTCAACCGACGTTGGACGGCTCAGCGCTCGCCACCTTCCATCGGCTGGAGACATGCGCCCGTGGCCTATACGCCGGAGCGGATCGGGATGCTCACGATGCTCTGCATGGTGGTGGTGTTCGGCGTTCACTCGTTCGCAGACTGGACTTGGTACGTGCCGGGCGATGCCTGCGTTGCGCTGCTGTGCGCCGGATGGCTCGCAGGACGTGGCTCGCTGCCCGAAGGTAACCTCGCCGCGCCGGCCGGTACGCCAGCAGCAGCGGTAGCCGTCCCAGAGTCCTCTTCGCTCCCGGGAGAGACACAGGAGCTCCCGGCAAGCAGGGCGCGCGCGTCTCGTCTGCGTCTGCCCTCTGCGGCGGAGCTAGGCCCCATCCGGGTGGCTTTGGCGATCGTTGTCGTTGCGGGAGCGTTGCTGGCTGCCTGGACGGAGTGGCAGCCACAGCGATCGGTCGACGCCTCCGAACAGGCTCTCGTCTTGCTCAAGAGCAACCCGGTGGCGGCGCGCGCCGCCGCACAGGCAAGCGTCGACCGCGACCCGCTCTCGGCACAGGCGCTGTTCACACTCTCGGCGGTGGAGCACGCCACAGGTGAGCGTGCGCTCGCGCGCGCAACTCTGCAGAAGGCGGTGCGGCTGCAACCGTCGAACCCGCAAACGTGGTTGGCGCTCGGGCAATACGACATGGCCACCAACCCGCGGGAAGCGGTAGACGAGCTGCGCGCGGCCGTGTATCTCGACCCCGAGTCCATCTCCATCCAGAACGCCTACGTGCAAGCACTGCGCGCGGCGCCCGCAGCCACCGCTCAGAACCGCTTGCGCCGGCCGCTTGCCAGCAGTACGCGACGAGCTCCCGGACATCCGCCTGCGCTCTCCACCGTCACCTCATCGAAACCGAAGTCCGCGAAGAGCACGTCGAGCACACGCCGCGTGTAGAAGCGCAGATGGTCTGAGCGGCGCAAACGACTGCAGACAGCGGGAAGGATTGCTCGAAATCTGTGCACAAGGGGCTCGGACCGACTATGTTCCTTGGAGTGCTCGCGGTGAGACAGACGTGAAGACGTCTCGCGGCTCGAAGCCGCAGGCTGGGACGGCTGACGTCATGAAGGTCGCTTTCGACAGTCGCCCGGCGGCTGACGTGCGCGGCGTTGGGCGTTATTCGCGCTCTCTGCTCACGGCGCTGCGAGAGATCGCCACAAAGGACGTGGAGATCGTGGAGACACACCACCCCCGGCGCGTCGACGTTTTCCACTCGCCGTGGATGGAGGGCGCGATCCTACGTAGCCCCTGCCCGATGGTGGTGACGCTGCACGACCTCTCGGCGCTCAAGCGAGCGAGCGAGCACCTGCGTCTCGGGGTGCGCCTGCGCTTGCGCCAGCTAGCCGTGCAGCGTGCGGTGCGCGTGATCGTGCCAACCGAGGCGGTCGCAGGCGACGCAGTTGAGCGACTCGGACTGGAGCGCGAACGAATCGACGTAATCCCAGAGGCGCCCGACCCGACCATGTACACGCGCTCCGACGAGGAAGTAGCCCACGTGCGCAAGCGCTTCTCGCTGCCGGACCACTACCTGCTGTGGGTTGGCTCGCTACGTCACCCCGACCCGCGCAAGCATGTTGCAAAGCTGGTGGCCACACCGCGCGAGCTGCCGCTCGTGCTCGTCGGTCCCACACGTCCTTGGGCGCACGAGCTACAGGATGTGATCCTCACCGGCGAGGTCTCTGACGAGCACCTGGCGGCGATCTACACGGGCGCGCACGCGCTCGTGCTGGCCTCTGAGGATGAGGGCTTCGGTCTGCCCGCCGTCGAGGCGCTCGCATGCGGCACGCCGGTGGCGGCATGCGAGGTGCCTGCTCTGCGGGAGGTTCTGGGCGAGCGCGCCGCTTTCGTCGAGCGTGGCGATTTGAAATCGTTGATTGAGAGCGCCGAGCGCTCACGGCGCCCGGCGCCCGCGCCACCGCAGTGGACCTGGCATGACGCAGCGAGGTCAACTTTGCGTGTCTACCGCCAGGCAACCAGACACGCCGAGGACGAGTCCCAACCGGTCGGCTGGGGGATGGCGGAGCCTCGGGCGGAGATGGACTAGTAAGCCCCGCGCTGGGTTAGCACCGCGGGGATCGTCTTCAAGAGGATCGCCAGATCGAGCGCAAGCGACCAGCGCTCGAGGTAGATGAAGTCGAGATGAACGAGATCGTCGAAGTCAAGCTCAGAGCGTCCGGAGACCTGCCACAGACCGGTGATCCCAGGCAACACCAGGTAGCGCTTGCGATGCCAGTCCTGCAGCAGCTCGAAGTCGCGCTCGGGGAGTGGGCGTGGGCCGACGAGCGACATCTCGCCACGCAGCACGTTGAGGAGCTGGGGAAGCTCGTCGAGCGAGAAACGCCGTAGGAAGCGCCCCACGGGTGTGAGGCGAGGATCATCGCGGATCTTAAAGAGCGCGCCTGAAGCCTCGTTGAGCTCCTCCAGAGCGCTCTGGTGCTCATCGGCGTTGCAGTACATGGTGCGAAGCTTCAAGCACGCAAACGGGCGCTGGCCGATGCCGGGACGCATCGAGCGGTAGAACACCGGCCCGCGCGAAGAGAGGCGTACGGCAAGCATGATCGCCGTGAGCAGAGGACTGAGCACAAGCAGCAGCACCACAGCTCCCACCACGTCGAAGGTGCGCTTCAGCGCGAAGTCGATCCCCTCGAAGACGGGTGGTCCCAGCTCGAACAGCGGGACCGACTGGCCAGGCACGAACTCGGCTCGCTGGATCAGGATCTCCATCGTGGAGGGAGCGATGCGCACACGCACACCGCGTCTGTGGCATTGGTCGACAAGCTCGACCGCGCGCTCCTGCGGGAAGTCGGGGTCGGCGATGATCACCTCGTCAACGTGCTCGGCGGCGATTACCTCCTGGAGGCTGTCGAGCGTGCCGAGACAACGCACGCCGTTAGCGGGCAAGGGCTCTGGCGAGACGAATCCCACGACTTCGATCGGGGAGTGTTGGCCGTCGGCGAGCGCGTGGGCGACGTCGTGGATGTGCTTGCCCGTGCCCACGAGAACAGCGCGGCGCTGGTAGCCGGCGGCACGTAGCAGGGCTCCCGTGGAGCGCTCGTATACGTAGCGCAACGAGGAGATGTAGAGCAGCGCGAATCCGAGTGAGCCGTAGAAGAGGTAGTAGCTCGAGAAGTGTTCGCCGCTCACCACGGCGAATATCAGCGCAACGAAGGCGACCTCGAAAAGTGACCCAACGATGCGCGAGAGGCCTGGGCGCTGCGAGCGCTCTGCATATAGCCCCGAGCGGGCGAACAGCAGCGCTGTGAGCAGGTAGGCAAAGGCAAGAACCGTTCTGGTCCCTTCAAAGGCAGTGGTCGCATCGAAGCTTGAGAGCAGCGAAGCCTTCAGGGCGAGGGCCGTGAAGATCGCAAGCGCCACCCCGAACAGGTCGAGTGCCAGCAGCGAAAGGACGCGCAACCCGCGACGCATCGTGTCCATACGCAGTAGGAACGAGAGCGCCGGTGGGCGCTTGCTGCGCACGTCGCGGTCAGAGCGGGCCGCAGACAGCTTTGACGGCTCGAGCGCCGCAGACGTCGAAGCCGCCTCGCCGGAGGCTGGACGAGCCGCCGCGGCGTCTCGAGCATCGGGTCCTTCGTGAGCAGCCGCACGAGTCCGCTTTGGGCGGTCAGTGTGCGGCGCGTTCGGGGAACGCACTCCCATCTCGCCCTTCACAACAGTTTAGGTTCCCAGATGTAGCGGTCGAGAAGCGCCCAAGTGGCATATGACAGCCAGCTTGCGAAAGTTCTTACAGGCAGTTGTTGGGGCCTATTCAGCCGACCAGCTGCTCTATGCCGGACGTGTCGATCGTGCGACGCAACCCGTCATGCAAGCCAACCTCAGGGCTCCAGCCGAGCAGCTCGCGGGCGAGCGTGATGTCCGGCTTGCGCTGCTTGGGATCATCGACGGGCAGCGCCTCGAAGAGAATCTCCGAGCTTGAGCCGGTGACCTCCTTGACCGCTTCGGCGAGCTCCAGCAGCGTGTACTCGTCGGGGTTGCCAATGTTCACAGGGTCGTGGTAGCCGGACTCGGCTAGCGCAATCAAGCCACGTATCAAGTCGCTCACGAAGCAGAAGGAGCGTGTTTGAGAGCCGTCGCCGAACACGGTGAGCGGCCGGTTGGCGAGCGCTTGGCGCAGGAACGTGGGGATTGCGCGGCCGTCGTGCGGGCGCATGCGACTGCCATAGGTGTTGAAGATCCGCACGATGGCGGTGTCCACGCCCTGCTGGCGGTGGTACGCCATCGTGAGCGCCTCTGCATAGCGCTTGGCCTCGTCGTAGACGCCGCGCGGGCCGATCGGGTTCACATGGCCCCAGTAGGTCTCAGATTGAGGGTGCTCAAGGGGATCGCCGTAGACCTCGCTGGTGGAGGCAATCAGGAAACGGGCTCGCTTGGCCTTCGCCAAGCCGAGGGTGTGGTGGGTTCCGTAGGAGCCAACCTTCAGCGTGTGCAGCGGCAGGCGCAGATAGTCGATCGGCGAGGCGGGCGATGCGAGGTGGTAGACGAAGTCGACAGGCTCATCGACCTCATACGGATCGATGATGTCTACGTTGACGTGGCGAAAGCGCTCGGGATCACGGATATGCTCGATGTTGTTGAGCGACCCGGTCTCGAGGTTGTCGACGCAAATGACCCGGTGCCCGCGAGCAAGCAGCTCGTCGCACAGGTGAGAGCCGAGGAAGCCGGCGCCGCCGGTGACCATGCAGGTGGGCACGGCCCGCAGGATAACGGCTTCGATAGCGGCTTCATATGATCCACCCTGAGCTATGACCGACGAGAGATCACAAACCGAGCAGCAGGAGCATCTGACCGTGGCCCCGATCGTGGGGCCGGATGACCCGCGTCGCTTCACCGACTCGGGCATTGAGATCGAAGCGCTCTACACCGAGGATGACCTGCCCGAGCAGCTGGACCTGGGGACACCGGGTGAGTTCCCGTATGCGCGCGGCGTACATCGTGAGATGTACCGCAAACAGACATGGACGATGCGCCAGTACGCGGGATATGCCTCGGCGAAGGAGTCCAACGAGCGCTACCGCTATCTGCTCTCCAAGGGCTCCACGGGATTGTCGATGGCGTTCGACCTGCCAACGCAGCTGGGCCTCGACTCCGACAACCAGCGCTGCCTCGGCGAGGTTGGAAGGACGGGCGTGGCGATCGACACGATCGATGACATGCGCACCGCATTCGACGGCATTCCGCTTGACGAGGTGTCCACCTCGATGACAATCAACGCGCCGGCGGCGTGCCTGCTCCTGCTGTATGAGCTTGTGGGCGAGGAGCAGGGCGTGCCCTCGGAGCAGCTGCGTGGCACCACCCAGAACGACGTGCTGAAGGAGTACATAGCGCGCGGCAACTACATCTACCCGCCGCAGCCCACGATGCGCCTGACGACCGACCTGTTCCAGTACTGCCAGGAAAATGTGCCGAAGTGGAACACGATCTCCATCTCGGGCTATCACTTCCGTGAGAAGGGCTGCTCGGCGGTGCAGGAGGTGGCCTTCACCCTGTCCTCAGGCATCGCCTATGTGACGGCGGCGATCGAGAAGGGCCTCGACGTGGACGACTTCGCACCACGGCTGGCGTTCTTCTTCAACGGCCACAACAACGTGTTCCAGGAGGTTGCGAAGTTCCGGGCTGCAAGGCGCATGTGGGCGCACATCATGCGCGAGCGCTTCGCAGCGAAGAACCCGAAGTCCACAATGCTGCGCTTCCACACGCAAACGGGCGGCGTGACGCTGACCGCGCAGCAGCCGGAGAACAACATCGTGCGAGTTGCATTGCAGGGCTTCGCAGCCGTGTGCGGAGGAACGCAGTCGCTGCACACCAACGGCTTTGACGAGGCGCTCGCCCTGCCTACCGAGCGCGCCGCGAAGACCGCGCTGCGCACCCAGCAGATCCTGGCGTATGAGTCTGGCGCTGCCGACACGGTGGACCCGTTCGCAGGCTCCTATTTCGTGGAGTCGCTCACAGATGAGATCGAAATGCGTGCGAACGAGCTGATCGCAAAGGTGGATGCGCTCGGGGGCTCGGTGAACGCGATCCAGTTCATCACGGGTGAGATCGACGAGTCGGCGTGGGGCTACCAGGAGCGCTATCGCATCGGCCAGGACATCGTGGTTGGTGTCAACAAGTTCGAGGAGGACGACATCGAGGTTCCCGATCTGCTGCGCGTAGACCCCGAGTCAGAGCGCGAACAGGTTGGCCGCCTGAAGGCCTTCAAGCAGAACCGCGACCAGGAGCTCGTGGATAGACGCCTGGAGGAGCTGCGCAACACCGCCCGCGGCGCCGAGAACCTGCTGCCGAGCATCCGTCAGGCGCTCAAGGACCGCGCTTCGCTCGGCGAGGCGTGCGGGGCTATGCAGGACGTGTTCGGCAAGTACGCACCGACGTTCTGACGTTGTAGGCCAACCCGGACGACCGGGTCGCATGCGACCCGGTCCCCGACCCGTACATGTACGGGTCGGCCAGACGGCGCATGCGCCGTCTGGATCAATAGGATCTCCGCCGTGATCGCGACGGTGCAGTTCTTCGAAGTGGTGCTCGCCGTGCACATAATGGCGGTGGTATTCGCGTTTGGCGCAACGTTCGCCTACCCGGTGCTGCTGGGAGTGGTGGGCAAGTCCGACTCGCGGGCGCTACCCGCGCTTTACAAGGCGCTCCACGCAATCAGCCGTATGGTGATCATGCCGGGCCTTGCCGTGGTAGTGATCTGCGGCATCTACCTCGCCTCCAAGCTGCACGTGTGGAGCGAGTTCTACGTCCAGTGGGGCATCGCCGTGGCGGTCGTGATCGGCGCGGTCGAGGGCATGTTCCTAAGCCCCAGGGAGAAGCGCCTCTGCGAGGTCGCCGACAGGGACGCAGCCGCCGCGGGCGACGCCCAGATCAGCTGGAGTGCCGAGCACGACACGCTCGTGCGTCGCATCGGCGCCCTGGGCGCCACCATGGACCTGCTCGTGATTCTCACGATTTTGTTCATGGTCTTGAAAACCTGAGGACGCTCGAACGCAGTTTCATCGCATGCGTTGCGACCGCTACTACCTTTGTGCAGCGATTACTCTGCTACTCCAGCTCGTCTTCTGGTCTTGGGCTCTGCTCGATATCGTGTCGTGAGGTGAGAATATGAATCGACCTACTTCTCCGCCACCGCCACCCCCACCGCCTCCCCCCGGACTTGGGCACCCCGAGACGACCGGAATATTCAGCTTCCTCAAAAGGAAAAAATAGCCTCAGCCACGAGGACGGTACCCTGGATGGCCTTATGAGCCAGGGCTACAGAATCGCTGTCGTGGGCGCCACCGGACAGGTCGGCACTTTGATGTTGCAGCTCCTGCGCGAGCGGCGGTTCCCTGCGAGCGAGATCGTGCCGTTTGCGTCATCCCGCTCGGCCGGCAAGGAGATCGAAGGGGTTGGCATCGTGCAACCCCTCACCGAGGACACGATCCAAGGCTTTGACCTGGCCCTGTTCTCGGCCGGTGGCTCCACCTCCGGAGAATGGGCTCCCCGCTTCGTGGAGGCCGGTGCAGTCGTGGTGGACAACAGCTCAAAGTGGCGCATGAACGACGAGGTGCCCCTGGTGGTGGCTGAGGTCAATCCCGAGGCACTCGCCACCCACAGCGGGATCGTGGCTAACCCGAACTGTTCAACCATGCAGATGGTGGTGGCCTTGAAGCCCATCCACGAT
The DNA here is from genome assembly GCA_049278415.1 of Solirubrobacteraceae bacterium. Lineage (GTDB taxonomy): Bacteria > Actinomycetota > Thermoleophilia > Solirubrobacterales > Solirubrobacteraceae > Palsa-744. Next base: position 5,267 of record JBAPMC010000208.1, on the reverse strand, counting down.
GCGGCCGGGATCGAGCGCCTTGTGATCTCCACCTACCAGGCGGTCTCCGGCACCGGCAAGCAGGCGGTCGACGAGCTGCTCGACCAAGCCCACGCAATCCTGCACCAGCGCGAGATCGAGCCGCCCGCTGCCTATGCCCATCAGATCGCCTTCAACGCCCTCCCCCACGCCGGCTCGTTCGCCCCCGGCGATGACCACACCGACGAGGAGCGCAAGCTGATCAACGAGACGCGCAAGATCCTTGGCGACGACTCGATCAAGGTGAGCGCCACATGCGTGAGAGTGCCCGTCGTCAACGGGCACTCCGAGGCCGTCAACGTGCAAACGCGCGAGGACTTGAGCCCCGAGCGAGCACGAGACCTGCTGCGCGCCGCTCCCGGCATCACCGTCGCCGATGATCCGGCCGCCGCCCTCTATCCACTTGCTACTCAGGCCACCGGCCACGACGAGGTTTTCGTTGGACGCATCCGCCGCGACCCCGGCCACGAGCGGGCCTTGGACATGTGGATCGTGGCCGACAACCTGCGCAAGGGCGCGGCCACCAATGCCGTCCAGCTGGCCGAGCTGCTGCACGAGCAGGGCCTCATCGTCTCTCGCGGCGCAGCCACTGCAGCCTAGGAAGCGCAGCCGCAAGGGCGCAAAAGGGCAACGGCCTGCATCGGAATTGCAGCGTCCGCCGCACAGGAAGGACTCTCGCCACCACGCTCGAACCTGGGAGCGATGAGCGTCTCGACCGAGGTGCAACGCACCCTTGTGAAGTCACCGCCCGAGCTGTGGACGGAGCTGAGCAACCCCGAGGCACTTGCCCGTCACCTGGCCGAGCTCGGCGAGGTGCGCATCACTGCCGTCGAGCCCGAGACGAAGGTCGAGTGGGAGGCCGAGGGTGCCAGCGGCATCGTGCATTTGAAGCAGTCTGGCTGGGGTACAAAGGTCACTCTGTCGGTGACACGAGCCGCACCGACTGGCGAAGAGGCGCCGCCCGAGCCTGAGGCCGTCACCGAGACGGGGCCAGCTGCCGTGGAGACCGGGGCCGGGCCGGTCGAGCTGGGGGCAGAGACTGCTGCAGACCATGCCGAGACCGAGCCGATCGCCGTGTTTGAGGCCGAGCCAGAGACTGCTGTAAAAGCTACCCCCGCCGAACCAGTCGCCGTGATCAAACCGGAGCCAGAGACTGCCGCAGAGGCCACTTCCGCAGAGCCGGTCACCGTGATCGAGCCCCTGCCTGAACCCGGGCCACTCGCCGTTGTCGAGGCGGAGACAGCGGCAGAGCTCGAGCCTCGAGTGGGATTCTTCGCGCGCCTGTTTCGCCGACGCAAGACACGACCGCACGAGGCCATCAAGGCTCAGCCAGAGCCCGAGATTGTCGCAGAGCTGGGACCGGAGCCGGAGCCGGAGCCGGAGCCCGAGATCGAGATCGTGGCACTGGCGACACCTGAGCCGATCTACCCCGCGCGGCCGGCCGAATCGGAATTGGGAGCCGCTGAGCCGTCCGAAGACCTTGCCGCCGAACTGGCATCCGTGGAAGCGCAGATGACACAAGAGACGACCGAGCTGCTGACCGGCGTGCTCGACCGATTGGGTGCCGCACACCACAGGCCCTTCTCGCGCGGATAAGACATCTACCGCATGCGATGGAGACCCGCGCAGCAGGACGGTGGCGCTCCAACGACCTAAGCTCGCTCTAGAGTTCGACTATGGCATTTCCAATTCCTATCGCGAGTGTCCTCACTGGAGCGACGGTTGGGCAACTCGCCTACTGGCGCAGACATACAGGCTCGGCCGAGCCACTGCTTGTTCCCGAGGGAAAGCGCGATGGTCGCTTCCTCTACTCCTGGACGGATGTAGTTGCCCTGCGTTCGATTGTCTACCTCCGACAGGAGAAGTCCCTACCCAGAATCCGTCGGGCAGTGGGAAGACTGAGGCAGCTTGAGGCAAAAGAGTGGACACATCTTGCGAGATATAGCCTGATCGCCACGCAGGCCACGATCATCGTCAGGACACCTGGCGGCGAGCTATTGGACCTCGAAGAGCGGCCGGGTACGGTCCTACACGAAGTCCTAATGCGTGACGTTCTCGGTCCGTTCGAGACTCGTAGTGGACGCATGGTCCCCGCGCTTGAACGCCCTCGGCCCCAGATCACCGTCGACCCAGAGGTCCTTGGCGGCTACCCGGTTATCTCCGGAAGCCGTGTGCCATTCGATGCGGTCGCATGCCTTGCCGAGGACAACCTCGCGCCCGAGGAGATCGCCGCTATATATCCGTCAGTAGACCCTGATGCCGTCTCGGACGCGACCCATTTCGCCGCACAGGTCGCTGCCGCAGCCTGATGCGAGTATTGGTCGACGAGGCGATGCCCCTTCAGGTGCTATCGCCTCTCCGACTCAATAAGGGTCATAAGTTCGATCACGTCGACGAACTGCGTTGGAAGGGCAAGAAAGATGTTCCGCTGTTTCGTGACGCCGCATCCAAGGGCTACCAGGCAATTCTCACGCTCGATGTAGCGCAGTTGGAATCCATCGAGGAGTCCCGAGCGCTGAAGCGATCAGGACTGCACCACATTGGAATCCGACAAGGACGGTCCGCGCAAGGGATACGAGGAATTGCCCGCATCATCTCATCTGTCGTGGTGTCGATGCCCTATGTCTTGACCGATCTAACCGAGGCCAACGATCAGCGAATCGTAGAGCTTGGCCTCCTGGCGGCCACACGCCGCCACAGGGTGTTCGATCCTCGTATAGACACTGCAAGGTTTCCTTACTGGCGTTGAAGCACGGCAGGCTCGCGACCCAGATAACATCCGCCTCGTGCGGAGCAAGGCCCCAGAGACTTACGACGAAAAGCTCGCCGAGCTGCAGGAGTTACGCCAGGCGGCGGTGCATTCAGCCCCTGAGGCCGAGGAGAAGCAGCACGCGCGCGGCAAGTACACGGCGCGCGAGCGCGTTGAGAAGCTGCTCGACCCCGGCTCCTTCCAGGAGCTCGACACGTTCGTGCGCCACCGCACCTACGACTTCGACATGCAGAAGAACCGGCCGTGGGGCGATGCGGTGGTGACCGGCCACGGCACGATCGACGGACGCCGCGTGTGCGTGTTCAGCCAGGACTTCACCGTGTTCGGCGGCTCGCTGGGCGAGGTGATGGGCGAGAAGATGTGCAAGATCATGGACCTGGCAGCCAAGATCGGCTGCCCTGTGATCGGCATCAACGACTCCGGCGGGGCTCGCATCCAGGAGGGCGTGGTGTCGCTTGGGTCCTATGGCGACGTGTTCCTGCGCAACGTGCGCAGCTCGGGCGTGATCCCACAGATCAGCCTTGTTATGGGTCCGTGCGCAGGCGGCGCCGTTTACTCCCCGGCGATCACCGACTTCATCTTCATGGTGAAGGAGACCTCGCACATGTTCATTACGGGCCCCGACGTGATCAAGACGGTGACCGGCGAGGAAGTTGAGTTCGAGGAACTGGGCGGGGCGATGTCGCACAACACGAAGTCAGGTGTGGCGCAGTTCGCCTCAGACGACGAGGACGCCTGCCTCGAGGACTGCCGCTACCTGGTGAGCTTCCTGCCCCAGAACAACATGCAGAGAACACCCCGTGTGCAGCCGACCGACGACCCGCTGCGCATGGACCCGGAGCTCGACCACGTGGTGCCGGACAACGCGAACAAGCCCTATGACATGCGCGACGTGGTGCGCCTGATCGTTGACGACGGCGAGTTCTTCGAGGTGCACGAGCATCACGCGAAGAACATCATCTGCGGCTTCTCGCGCCTCGACGGTCACGCCGTTGGAATCGTTGGCAACCAGCCCAACCAGTTGGCGGGCGTGCTCGACATCGACGCCTCCGCGAAGGGCGCACGCTTCGTGCGCACCTGCGACGCGTTCAACATCCCGCTGATCACCCTCTGCGACGTGCCGGGCTTCCTGCCGGGAACAGCACAGGAGTGGGGTGGGATCATCAGGCACGGAGCCAAGCTCCTGTACGCGTTTGCGGAGGCGACGGTTCCCAAGATCACGCTCATCACACGCAAGGCTTATGGGGGCGCCTACGACGTGATGTCCTCCAAGCACCTAGGGGCGGACTTCAACTTCGCCTGGCCGACGGCGGAGGTGGCGGTGATGGGACCGGAGGGCGCGGTGAACATCATCTACCGGCGTGACATCGCCGGCAGTCCAACCCCGCAGGAGCGTCGCCAGACGTTGATGGATGACTACAAGGCGCGCTTTGCCAACCCTTATACGGCGGCAGAGCGCGGGTATATAGACGATGTAATCGTGCCACACGAGACGCGGCCGAAGCTGATTGCGGCGCTCGACACGCTGCACACCAAGCGCGAGCCTGGCCCGAAGCGCAAGCATGGGAACATCCCTCTCTGAGGAGGGCCACGCGCTTGCGTACGCGCGTTGTCCTCGCTCACCTAGGTAGCAGTCGGAGACGCCGATGGTGAACCGCCGCCCCAAGCTCGAGCTGATTGCCCCGTCGGCGTCGCCCGCCGAGGCGGCCGCGATTGTGGCTGCTTTGGAGCGCTTCATGCGCGATACGGCGCCGCAGCGTGCGCCCTCTGCGAAAGGCATGGACCCGTGGCTGCGCGCGGCTATGCTCGAAGGCGTAGCGCGGGAGGGTCGGAGCGACGAGCCCGATCCTTGGATAAATACCTAAAAGCCGCTAGGCTTTACGCCCAATCTCTGCCGGTCGCAATCAGACCCGGGCTGCATGCCTGGACCAGGAGGTTTCGCTAGATGGAGCCAGTATCGATACCAGCCCAGCGACCCGCCAAAAAGGGCTCGTTGGAGGACCCTGAGATCCTCCAGAACGTCCCTGGGCACGTGATCCCGATCCTGCAGCGGGAGTACGACGACTTCAAGACCGAGGCCACCAAGTTCCTGGACGGCGGCACACCTGAAGACGAATTCATCAAGTTCCGCCTCAGGCAGGGCGTTTATGGCCAGCGCCAACCCGACGTGCAGATGATCCGCGTGAAGCTCCCCTTCGGGGGCGTGACACCGGAGCAGATGGACAAGTTCGCCGATGTGGTGGAGAAGTACGCGCCGCTAGGCAAGGGCCACGTCACAACGCGTCAGAACATCCAGATGCATCACATTCCGCTGCCCGAAATCGAGCAGGCCATCAGGGAGATGGGCGAGGCTGGCCTCTCAAGCCGCGAGGGCTGCGGCAACACGGTGCGCAACGTCACCGGCGACCCATGGGCTGGGGTGGCGGCGGACGAGCTGTTCGACCTCACCCCATATGCGGGAGCGTATGCGCGCTACTTC
>JBAPMC010000207.1:0-2137 GCA_049278415.1 Solirubrobacteraceae bacterium | reverse complement strand
GCCAGTGGGACTGGATGAATGACCCTGACATCAACTCCCAGAACTGGGATTGGGACACCGCCTCGCCGGCGGAGGCATGGCGGCACTCACACAACTACGAGCACCACACGTTCACGAACATCCGTGGCAAGGACCGCGATCTTGGCTACGAGATCATGCGCATCGACCCCCACCAGAAATGGCACCCGGTTTATCTGCTGCAACCGTTCTACAACCTGCTGCTGATGGGGTTCTTCGAGTGGGGTGTGGCCCTGCACGACCTCAACTTCGACGCGATTCGCGCCGGGGAGAAGTCGAAGGCCAAGTTGACCCAGGAGCTGAAGGCGATCGGCGTGAAGGCACGCCGGCAGATCGTCAAGGACTACATCGCCTTTCCGCTGCTATCCGCGGCCTTGGCCAGCACCAGGCGGGGAGCCAAGGGAGATTCAGCACGCGCCTTTAAGTCGACGCTTGCGGCCAACTTCAGCGCGAACATCCTCCGCAACGTGTGGGCCTACTCGATCATCTTCTGCGGGCACTTCCCCGACCAGACCTACACGTTCAGCGCAAAGGAGGTGGAGAACGAGACCCGCGGAGGCTGGTATGTGCGCCAGCTGCTGGGCTCAGCCAACATCGACGGAGGTCCTCTGTTTCACCTGATGGCAGGCAACCTCAGCTTCCAGGTGGAGCACCACCTCTACCCCGATATGCCATCCAGTCGCTACGCCGAGATCGCCCCAAGGGTGCGAGACATCTGTCAGCGCTATGGGCTGCCCTACAACACGGGGCCGCTGAGCAAGCAGCTCGGCAGCGTGCACCGCACGATCTTGCGCCTAGCGTTCCCCGGAGGCAAGGTGCGGCGCAAGCCCGGCCCCTACAGGCCCAGTTGAGACCGCTCGGCTAAGCGGCGCCTGGATTCGGAGCGGGAGGCTGGGCCTATCCAGCCAGGTTGATCGGGCGACAGCCTCAGCCACGAGCGGCGCGACCCAGGTCAGGAGGCCACCAGGCGTGTGCGCAAGTGGGCGCCCACCTTGCGCTTGACCCGCTGCAGGGCGTTGTCGACCGTCTTGGTGTCGCATCCGAGCCGCTCGCCGACCTCCTCGTAGGAGCAGCCGTCGAGATACAGCGACAGCACGCGACTCTCGAGCTCGGACAGCGCGGTTGAGAGGCACCCCACGAGCGAGCGCAGCTCCTCGGAGGAGATCACGCGGTTGACCGGGTCGTTCACGCTAGGCCCGGCGATTGTCTGGTCGAGCGTTGGCACGTCCTCGCCTGCCGCAGCCGGCGTTGAGGAGAACGAGACGTACTGGTTCAGGGGGGTGTGCTTGTTGCGGGTGGCGGTCTTCACCGCCGTGATGATCTGACGGGTGATGCAGAGCTCGGCGAAGTTGCGGAAGCTCGACTCACGGTCGGTGCGGTAGTCGCGAATCGCCTTGTAGAGACCTACGAGGCCCTCCTGGATCAGATCTTCGGAGTCGCCCCCGGCCAGGAAGTAGGAGGAGGCCTTCAGCCGCACGAAGCCGTGATAGCGGCGGACGAGACGGTCGTAGGCATTGCGATCTCCTTGCTTAGCAAGGGCAATCAAAAACCCGTCATCAACCTTGACTTCAGATTGAGTGTTATGGAAGGTACGTGCCACGAGCAGATCCTTTCTTGGCTTATTGCAGCCAAAATATGCTCAGTGACGCACTCCTCCCCTGGCGCCAAAGCTATGAAGTCAACCTTAGGTTGAGCGTTATGCGCGTGAGCTTCGCACAGTTATGGAGCCTTGTCAAGACCCTTTTCGCGGCTGTGCAAGATTCCATACAGCAGCGCCGCCGCGGCGGCAGCCACGCCGAGCGACTCCATGCGCCCGCGCATTGGCAGCGCCACGAGCTGATCGCATGCTCCCGCCACGCGGGGGCGCAGCCCACTCCCCTCGCTGCCGAGCACTAGCACCACCCCGCCGCTGTAGTCGGGGACTACATAGCTCACCGTGCTCGCCGCAGGAGCGCTGGCCCCATAAGACCAGCAGCCCGCTCGATTTGCCTCGAGCAGGAAGTCGGCGATGTTGCGCACACGCGTGATCCGCATGTGCTCAACCGCCCCAGCTGAGGCCTTGCACACTGCGGGCGTGACCTCGGCTGAGCGGCGCTCTGGGATGACCACTCCTGTGGCG
>JBAPMC010000206.1:0-4323 GCA_049278415.1 Solirubrobacteraceae bacterium | reverse complement strand
CCGCGCGGCCGACAGCGGCCTCATAGTGCTCTGGAGGCATGCCGCTTGAGACCTGGAAGCGCCCGGTAGGCGCTGGGTCGAGTAGCGGCAGCGATGATCCTGAGAGCTCCTCGATACGGCTGTCCAGTCGGGCGAGTAGCTCCTCGCTCGTGTCATCGGGCTGAGCCAGCGCAGCCAGCGTCAGTCCTACGTGGCGCTCGCCCTCGTGATCTTCGCGCGCAAGCGTGACTTCGGGAACCAGCAGCGAGGCCGGCTGGAAGCCACTCCAGGCGGGCGAGCCGCCACCGTAGGGCGCGAATGCAAAGCCACCGACCGCGACGGGGCCACCGCCGCCTCCGAGCTCCCCTGGCGAGTCGGCGACTGCTCTCGCCGACAGTGAGCGCCAGCGGTCGGCGACCGTTGCAAAGCGCTCTGGGCCGGAGTCCTCGAGGCACATGACCTCTCCGAGACCGGCGAGCGCTGCGCCACCGCGATCTGGCTGCTCAAAGACGAACCACGGCTCGCCCTCACGCCGCGAGGAGCACACCACAGCGGCCGGATCAACGTCGCTGGGTAGAGCGCGGGTGATCGTTGCAAGCGTTGGCCGCCCTGAGCGCCGGGCACGCTGTAGCGCCAGATCGAGCCGAGCACGCAGACGTTTACGGTCTTGCTCGGTGAGAGCGAACGGCGATCGCTCGCCAGTGCGAAGCGTCACGGACTCAGCATCCAAAGCCGTCCGGCGAGCGCAGCCGACGTCCCAGATACCTCATCCCTTTTCTGACAGACCCTTATGTCTCTCCCCTGCCCCGCGCGATCGCTATCTCTCCCGTGCGCATCATCTCGATCAAGCCGAACGGCCTGACCATGCTCTCGAACGCCTCGACCTTCTCGGTGGTGCCGGTGACCTCGACGATCACCGAGCGCTTGGTGACGTCTACGACCTTGCCGCGGAAGATCTCGGTGATCTGCATCAGCTCGCCGCGTTGGGCGCCGTCGGCGGAGATCTTGAACAGGGCGAGCTCGCGGGCGACCGTGTCGGCCGGCTCGAGGTCCCTGATCTTGATGACGTTGATCAGCTTGTGCAGCTGCTTGGTGACCTGGTCGATCGGGTGGATCGCGCCGTCGACGGTGAGCGTGACGCGCGAGATGTGATCGTCATCTGTTGGCCCGACCGTGAGCGTGTCGATGTTGAAGCCGCGCCGGGCGAACAGGCCTGCGATGCGGGTGAGCACACCAGACTTGTTCTCGACGAGGATCGACAGCACGTGCTTGCGCCCCGAGCGCAGGTTGCCCGAGGCTTGCAGCGCCTCGAGGCTGAGCGGCTCCTTTGTTGCTGGCTCCCCCACGATCATCACCCCACCATCTCGCGGGCTGCCTGCCCGGCGGGGATCATTGGGTAGGTGTTCTCCTCGCGCGTGACGCGCACGTCGACCACCACTGGCCCGTCGGTGTCGATTGCGCGCTTCATGTCCTCCACGAGCGTGGTCTTGTCCTCAAAGCGCATGCCGGTGGCGCCGTATGCCTCGGCGAGCTTGACGAAGTCGGGATAGTCGCCGACCTCGACGTGGCTGTAGCGCCCGTCCCAGAAAAGCTCCTGCCACTGACGCACCATGCCCAGGTAGCCGTTGTTCATGATGAAGACCTTGATTGGGATTTTCTCCTGGGCGCAGGTGGCGAGCTCCTGCGCGTTCATCTGAACCGAGCCGTCGCCTGCGATGCAGCAGACGGTTCTGTCGGGACAGCCGACCGCGGCGCCCATCGCAGCGGGCAGACCGAAGCCCATCGTGCCGAGTCCGCCGGAGTTGATCCAGCGGCGGGGCTGTGGGAAGTCGTAGTACTGGGCGGCCCACATCTGGTGCTGGCCGACGTCGCTTGTGACGATCGCCTCTCCCCCGGTGGCTTCGTGCAGCGCCTTAATCATGTATTGGGGCTTGATCTCGTTGTCGGTTGAGTCCTCATAGCCAAGCGGGTACTTCTCACGCCACGCTTCGATCCGCTCCCACCACTCGCTCGTGCGCGCGGGATCAGCGCTCAGGGCGCGATACTCGACGAGCAGCTTTGAGAGAACGTGCTTGGCGTCGCCGACGATCGGGATGTGTGCGGGCACGTTCTTCGATATCTCAGCGGGATCGACATCGATGTGGATGAACTTCGCGCGCGGGGCGAACTCTGAGAGCTTGCCGGTGATGCGATCGTCAAAGCGAGCGCCTACGGCACAGATCAGGTCGGCCTCGTCCATCGCATAGTTGGCTGCTCGCGTGCCGTGCATCCCGAGCATCCCCAGCCACTGAGGGTGGGGAGCGGGAAACGCACCGAGGCCCATCAGCGTGCAAGTGACGGGGAAGCGATCGCTGGTGGCGAACTCGACGAGCTCCTCGGAGGCGTTGGCGTTGACGACACCGCCGCCGGCGTAGATGACCGGGCGCTTCGCCGCGGCGAGCGCCTTGGCTGCTTGGCGAATCTGCTTCTGGTTGCCCTCGAGCGTCGGCTGATAACCGGGTAGGCGCACGTCGGCGACCGGCTCATAAGGGATCTCGGCCCGCGAGAGGTCCTGCGGGATGTCCACCAGCACCGGACCGGGCCGCCCGGAGCGGGCGACGTAGAAGGCCTCGTGGATTGCACGGGGGATTTCCAGCGGGTCCTGGATCATGAAGGAGTGCTTGACGACCGGCATGGTTATGCCGATCGTGTCGGCCTCCTGAAAGCCGTCGGTGCCGAGCAGCTCCGTGCGCACCTGACCTGTGATGAACACGACCGGCACGGAGTCCATCATCGCGTCGCAGATCGGGGTGATCAGGTTGGTGGCGCCGGGACCACTCGTGGCGAACGCCACGCCGACCCTGCCTGTTGCCTTGGCATAGCCCTCAGCTGCGTGTCCCCCGCCCGCCTCGTGGCGCACGAGGATGTGGCGAATGCCGCCGTCCACGAAGGCGTCGTAGGTCGGGAGATTGGCGCCTCCGGGCAAGCCAAAGACGACGTCCACGCCCTCCGCCTTCAAGCATTCCATTACGGCATCTACTGCACGCATTGCACCGACCTCCTTCCTTCGTATATGGGGTCACAAAACAGTGAGGGCGCAGGTGAGGCCCCCACTTTTCCTAAAGTCGAGTGTACCAGTGGGTTTTCGCCCTTTGCGGGCGCGCTCCTGCCGTAGTTGGTGCCGGCTGGACGCCCCTGACATGGCGTTCGGGCTGGCTCAGGAAGCGCCGATGGCTATCCCAATCGCGAGCGCGATCACACCCCCGACAGTGACCACGAGCAGCGAGGAGCGCATCGAGACGTGCAGGAAGCGGTTGCGAATCCAGGCGATTACGAACAGCTCGACAGCCACGACGCCCCCAGCCACAAGCAGCGCCTTGTGAACGTCGCCGATTAGGAAGGGAAGCGTGTGGAACACCCCCCCGAGAGCGGTCATCCCCCCGGTGATGGTGCCTCGCACGACAGCAGAGCCGCGACCCGTTTGCTCGCCCGTGTCGGACAAGGCCTCCGACCAGCCCATGCTCACCCCTGCGCCGAGCGCTGTTGAGAAGCCGACCAGCAGCGCTGTGTGGGAGCTCGAGGCGATGGCGGCCGCAAAGATGGGGGCAAGCGAGGAGACCGTTCCATCGATCAGCCCGACTAGCGCCGGCTGCACGACGCGCAATACGAACGAGCGCTCGTCCTCAAATCCCCAGCGGCGGATTAGGCGCGCGAGCAGCGAGGTGCCTAGATGTGGGGCTGTCTTTACGTTCGTGCTCATAGGCTGCTCAGACAGCCTATGCAAAGGGTCGGCTTAGGTCGGCCTAAACCTTTAAGGGGCTAGATCAGCTGGCGCGGGTGGCCATGTTGCGCTGCATCGACTCCGACTCGAGCAGCTGCTCGGGATATTCGAGCTCCTCGCCGCAGCGCGTGCAGAGCGCGTCATAGGCGAACGTGACACGCCCGCATTTCGGGCACTGCCGCCGCAGCTCGTCGCGATCGGAGCGGTAGGCGACCGCCGCCATCAGACCGAAGACCGGCACGACTCCGGAGATCAAGAACCACAATACGAACGAGCTGCCCTTGATGCGGCCCACGACGCCACCGGCGAGACCGAAGCAGAAGGCGATGACTAGGTAGGCCATCTGCTTGTTTCTCGACAGGCCAGGGACGGTTAGCCGCTAGAACAGGACGCGCAACGCCCAGAGGATTGCGACGACCGCCAAGATCACGACAGCAAAGCCCGCGATTGCAACAGCGACGCCGATCAGCACGTGCAGCAGGAAATACCCGACCACGAGCAGGATCAGGACAGCGACGACGGTGCGTCCAAGCGAACCGGTGGAAGAGCTCTCTGATGGGGACTGACTCATGCTTAGAGCCTAC
>JBAPMC010000205.1:0-2224 GCA_049278415.1 Solirubrobacteraceae bacterium | reverse complement strand
TGGACGATATCAAGCTTGCAAGCAGATTGGGCCGACCGGCGAGGTCCGCACTCAGTCCTGCCTCAAGCCACAGGATGAGTGGCGCGTTGTCATTCCCGACCACCATCCAGGCTACATCACCTGGGATCAATTCCTCGCCAACCGTCAACGCTTGGCGGCGAACCGGACCAATTGCGAGGTTCTCGCCGGACCGGCTCGAGAAGGTCTCTGTTTGCTGCAGGGCTTGTTGGTCTGTGGAACTTGCGGGCGGCGTTTGAGTGTGCGCTACGCCGGCAATGGCGGCCTCTACCCGATCTATCAGTGCAACTGGAAGCATCGGGAAGCCCTGTCACAACGGGCCTGCATGTGTGTACCCACCAAACCAGTCGACGACGCCATGGCCGAGCGTCTGGTGACCGCCGTCACACCGCTCACGATCGAACTCGCGCTCGAAGCGTTGAGCAGTCTGGAAGAGCGCGACAAAGCAATCGCCGCTCAGTGGCGCCGACGGATCGACCGGGCCCGCTACGATGCCGACCTGGCGGAACGGCGCTATGAGGCGGTCGATCCCGCCAACCGCCTAATTGCCGGCACGCTTGAGCAGCGCTGGAACGACGCGATGCGGCGGTTGCTCGAACTGGAGACCGAACTGGCCGACTTCGAGCGTCGAACACTCCGCGCTGTCACTGCGGAGCAAAAGCGGCAAATCTTACAACTAGCGACCGACTTCCCTCGACTGTGGAATGCCTCCACCACTGCAGCGCGAGACCGCAAGCGCATGCTGCGCTTGCTGATCAAGGACATCACGATCGTCAAAACTCCGGGATCAAAGCTTCTGCAATTGTGCATTCGTTGGCAGGGCGGCACGACGGAAACAGTCGCCGTTAACCTGCCGCCAAACCGTGTAGAAGCCATTCGTTATCCCAATACATTCGTTGACCGAGTCCGCGCTCTCGCAGCCATCCACGACGACGACAAGATCATCGCACTGCTCAAGCACGAGGGCCTTACAAGCTCAACCGGCAGGCCCTTCACAGTCGCCATGATACGCTGGATCCGTTACAAGCACCGCATTCCCGGTCCGCCGCCTCCCGCCAGAACATTCAGCGTCAATCAGGTTCGCGAGAGATACGGCGTTAGCCTGTGGGTGGTTTATTACTGGATCGACCGCGGTCTCGTTACAGCGCACAGAAAGAAGCTCGGCTTGCCATACGCCATCACGCTCACCGACGCGACAGATCACAGGCTGCGGGATTGGGTCGCCAACTCGCCCCGCATCGCCTCACGTCCCCAAACCCGAGTTGAACAAGGTGCATTATGAAGTCCATGTCGCAATCGCGAGCGGACGCTGTCGACCGTCCGGTTTGGGTATGTATACCCGCCGTGACGGCTGCGCCCGGTACGCCCCCCGATGGACCCTCGTATGCAGCTCCTTAAGATTGCGCTCAAGGTCTGCTTCGTAGTCCCGACACGTCAGCCCGTCGACCCCGGGCGCAGCATTCCGCTTGAGTTCGCCGAATGCCTGCCTGAGCAGATCTGTACTGACGTGGTGGAGGAGCGAGGTGAACCTTTCCTTCTCCCTTTCCCTTGCTGCTTGCCGTATGCGCTCCAGTCCCTGTGACACGGTTTCCCGGCTTTGCATCCGGCCCGTGCTGACCTGGCTCGCATTCCCCTCGGCCTCGGCCCTTCGCTCCACCGGCTCCTCCATGGATGGCTCCACTTCGTTCGCCGGCTTCCCTGCTACTATGGCCTCGCCCGACTTCCCGCCTCCGTGCATCATCGGCTACGGCTCCTCGCCTTCCCGATGCGGACCGCCAGCCTCATCGACCAGCGGCCAGACGCGGGATCTCCCAGGTTCCAATACGATCCTTTTGCGCGTGACGTGCTCTCCGACCCCGGCAGGGTGCGCAGTCCCTCGCATCGCGGTCCTGCGCATGTTGCGTTCGGCAGCAAAGGAAAACCTCCGCCCCTGCGATAAGGGTATTTCGGGGCTCAATCACACATCCCACGCAACCACTGTGTACGCTTCGCGGCCGCCGTCACCGACGGACTCGCGCAACACTCGTTTACAGGCGGTGTGCTCCACCTTACCTGCGCTGGACTCTCACCAGCCGATCGCTCCAGCTTCCTGGCGCACCCTTTCCCCACCCTACGATGACTCGTGTTTTTCTAGCGCAACGGCCCGCAGAGATGTGTGCTCATGCTACAATCCCGCGTCGTATTTCTTCAGCGCGGCCTTCAGATC
>JBAPMC010000204.1:0-10292 GCA_049278415.1 Solirubrobacteraceae bacterium | reverse complement strand
GAGGGCAGCCGAGCATGTGCCTAGCGATTCCAGGACAGGTGACCAAGGTGGTGGATGAGGAGAACCGTCTCGCCACGGTTGAAGTTGCAGGCGTTCGGCGTACGGTGAACATCGGTCTTCTCGACGTTGACGGAACGGCGGTTGGTCCTGGCGACTGGGTGCTGATTCATGTTGGCTTCGCGCTCTCGCAGATAGATGAGCAGGAGGCTAACGCGACACTCAGGCTTCTGAAGGAGATGGGCGCAGAGTACGAGCAGGAGCTCGAGGAGCTGAAGGCGAGTGCGATCGAATGATCGGGTGCGTCGCTGCTCACGGGTGCATCACCTGCGGCGACGAGGCGCTCCCGATGACGGTTGTTGAGGTTGACCGTGGGCGAGAGCTTGCGCTCTGTTCCGATTCGGAGGGGCAACGCTCCAGTGTGGAGATTGCGCTCATAGATGCCGTGGTGTCAGGCGAGATTCTACTGGTACATGCTGGCACGGCTCTTGCCCGCGCTTCAGAGCAGGACGGATCGTCTTGAAGTTCGTGGATGAGTTCCGAGACGCGGAGCTTGGCCGGGTGGTCGCCGGCGAGATTCTGGCCGCGGTCGATCCCGAACGGCATTACAAGATCATGGAGGTGTGTGGCGGACACACGCACTCGATCTATAAGTACGGCGTCGACGATCTGCTGCCCTCAAACGTCGAGCTCGTCCACGGTCCGGGCTGTCCCGTTTGTGTCATACCGATGGGCCGCGTCGACGATGGGATCTCTCTTGCCCACGAGCCGGGAGTCATCTTCACCTGCTTCGGCGACATGGTCCGGGTACCAGGGTCTTGTCAGACTCTGCTCGACGCAAAGGCGGAAGGCGCCGACGTGCGGATCGTCTATTCGCCGCTTGACGCGTTGCGCATCGCCAAGCAGAATCCCGACCGGGAGGTCGTGTTCTTCGCGATTGGCTTCGAGACAACAGCCCCCTCGACGGCGCTGACCCTTCGCCGCGCCAAGGCGGAGGGAGTTGGGAACTTCTCCGTCATGTGCTCGCATGTGACGATCGTCCCGCCCCTGCGCGCCTTGCTCGAGTCGCCCGATTTGCGGCTCGACGGCTTCATCGGGCCGGGTCATGTCGCAACGATCGTCGGTGCGCGCCCTTTCCAGTTTCTCCCGGACCAATACAGCAAGCCTGTGGCGATCTCCGGCTTCGAGCCGCTTGACCTGCTCCAGTCGGTGCTGATGGTGCTGCGCCAGCTCGCGGAGGGCCGTACCGAGGTGGAGAACCAGTATGCGCGGGTGGTTCCCTGGGAGGGGAATCTGCGAGCGCTCCAGATCATGAGCGAGGTCTTCACACTGCGCCCGCACTTCGAGTGGCGCGGCCTTGGGTTCATCTCCCAAAGCGCTCTGCGGATCTCCGACGCCTACGCGGAGTGGGACGCCGAGGAGCGCTTCTCGGTGCCCGGCATCCGCGTTGCCGACCCGAAGGCCTGTCAGTGCGGGGAGGTGCTGAAGGGCGTCATCAAGCCTTGGGAGTGCAAGGTGTTCGGCACGGCCTGCACACCGGAGCGGCCAATCGGAACCTGCATGGTCTCTCCCGAGGGCGCCTGCGCGGCTTACTACAACTACGGGCGCTTCGCCCGCGAACGCGAGGTCGCGTAATGGCGGAGCTGGTCTCAGACCGTGAGTCGAAGATCCTCGGGATCATCGAGACGGCGCGGGGCAAGCGCGCAAAGTTCCGTGATCCGCACATCACCATGTCCCACGGCGCCGGGGGCAAGGCGACGACCTCGCTCGTCGAGGGACTGCTCGTGCCCGCTTTCGACTCGCCGGCGCTCGATGCTCTCGCCGATGCGGGTGTGGTCAGCGTCAGCGGGATAGACCTTGCGCTCACCACTGACTCGTTCGTCGTCAAGCCGCTGCGTTTTCCCGGTGGCTCGATCGGCGAGCTTGCTGTCAACGGGACGGTGAACGATCTCGCGATGGTGGGCGCCCGCCCGCTCGCGTTGACGCTCTCATTCGTGCTCGAGGAGGGCCTGTCCGCCGAGACATTGCGCTTGGAGGTGGAGGCGATCGCCCGAGCCGCCCGCGAAGCAGACGTACAGGTTGTGGCGGGGGATACGAAGGTGGTTGAACGCGGTCATGCAGACGGCATGTACGTATGCACAACAGGTCTAGGCCGGCGTGACACACGTGCCAGTCTCAGCCCCGATTGCCTGAAGCCGGGAGATCGGATACTCCTCTCGGGAACGATCGGCGATCACGGGACGGCGATCATGCTCGCCCGCGGCGAGCTTGGACTCGATGCCGACATCGAGTCGGATACCCGCTCACTGTGGCCCACCGTCGACGGCTTGCTCGACGCCGCCGGCGGGGGGCTGCACTGCTTGCGCGACGCGACCAGAGGAGGCGTCGCCTCCGTGCTCAACGAGCTCGCGCGCGCCTCCGCGGTGGCCATGGTTGTCCACGAGGCTGCCGTGCCGGTCCAGCCTGCAGTGGCCGGCGCGGCGGAGATCCTTGGGATCGACCCGATGTACGTGGCCAACGAGGGCAAGCTCGTCGCCTTCGTTGCGCCCGAGTGCGCCGAGCAGGCGCTCGCCGCCCTTCAGGAGATTCCGGGAGGTGAGGACGCCGCCGAGATCGGTGAGGTGAAGACCGACCCACCCGGCATGGTGCTCGTGGAGACTGCATTCGGCGGGAGGCGTGTGATGGACCAGCTCGTGGGCGACCCGCTGCCGAGGATCTGTTGATGCACGAGCTCTCGATAGCCGAGGCGATCGTGGACGTGGCGACGCGCCATGCTGCGGGGCGTCGCGTGGCGAAGGTGGAAGTGAGGGTCGGCCATCTGCGCCAGGTGGTTCCCGACTCGCTTGACTTCGCCTTCGGGCTCGTGACGCAGGGAACGGCGCTCGACGGCGCGGAGCTTGCCATCACGCACGTGCCGGCGGCCGGGCGCTGCCGCGAGTGCGGGGCGGAGAACGTGATGAAGGACTTTCCGCTGTGCTGCGCGCGCTGCGGAGGACTTGATGTGGAAGTGCTCGCGGGCGAGGAGATGCTGGTCGATGCGCTCGAGCTAGATGAAGAATTGGTGACGAACGAGAGGATGGATCGTTATGGCAGCCACGTTTGAAGCAAAGCCATCCGGCGTCGAGGAGGTCCACATCCTGTGGATATCCGAGGGCATGAGCTGCGACGGGGATTCGGTGTCGATCACCGCGGCCGGACAGCCGGGCATCGAGGATGTGCTGCTGGGCGCGATCCCCGGGCTGCCCAAGGTGAACCTGCACAACAAGGTTCTCTCACCGACGCTGGGCGGGGAGGAGTTCCTGCTTCCCTTTCGGCAAGCGGTGCGGGGTGAGCTCGACGCGCCGTTCGTGCTCGTGATCGAGGGCTCGATCCCGAACGAGAACATCAACGGCGACGGATATTGGACATCGTTCGGCAACGACGAGGTGACCGGTGAGCCTCTGAACCTCAACTACTGGCTCGACCGACTGGCGCCCAAGGCGTGGGGAGTGGTGGCGATCGGTACGTGTGCCACCTATGGCGGCATCCATGCGATGGCCGGCAATCCCACCGGGTGCATGGGCCTCGCCGACTACCTTGGCTGGGACTTTCGCTCCGCGGGCGGTCTGCCGATCGTGAACGTGCCCGGCTGTCCGGTGCAGCCGGAGAACTTCATGGAGACGCTTGTCTGGTTGCTCTACCAGGCAGCGGGCTTGGCGCCGACGATCCCACTGGACGAGGCATTGCGCCCACAGTGGATCTTCGGCAAGACCGTGCACGAGGGCTGTGACCGTGCCGGGTATTACGAGCAGGGCGACTTCGCCAAGGACTACAACTCGCCCAAGTGCCAGGTGAAGATCGGCTGCTGGGGGCCCGTCGTCAACTGCAACGTGCCCAAGCGCGGCTGGATGGCCGGCATCGGCGGCTGCCCGAACGTGGGCGGCATCTGCATCGGTTGCACGATGCCCGGCTTCCCGGACAAGTTCATGCCGTTCATGGACGCGCCTCCTGGCGGAGGCATTTCCTCTGGCGTCACGACCCTCTACGGACCAGTGATGCGAAAGCTGCGCGGCATCACCAACAAGACCATGAACAAGGAGACCAAGTGGCGGCACAACAAGCCTGAGCTCACCACCGGCTACGACGCCCGCTGGGGCAACTAGAAAGAGAGGAATCGAGATGGCCGTCACACGCGAGCCAGTAAAGCCGGAGGCCGGCAAGCTCGTCGACATGTCGTGGGACCCGATCACCCGCATCGTCGGGAACCTCGGTATCTACACGAAGATCGACTTCGAGAACCGCCAGGTGGCCACCTGCAAGTCCACCTCCTCGATGTTCCGCGGCTACTCGGTGTTCATGAAGGGCAAGGACCCGCGCGACGCTCACTTCATCACCAGCCGCATCTGCGGGATCTGCGGCGACAACCACGCTGTGTGCTCCTGCTACGCCCAACAGATGGCCTATGGGGTGAAGCCGCCGCCGCTAGGGGAGTGGATCGTGAATCTCGGTGAGGCCGCGGAGTACATCTTCGACCACATCATCTTCCAAGACAATCTCGTGTTCGTGGATTTCTGCGAGCAGATGGTGCGCGACACCAACCCGAAGGTGTGGTCCAAGGCGGAGAAGACCGAGGCGCCGGGAGCGAACATCCACGGCTACCGCACGATCGGCGAGATCATGGAGTCCTACAACCCGTTCACGGGCGCCACCTACAAGGAGGCGCTGCACATGAGCCGCGTTGGACGGGAGATGATCTGCTTGATGGAGGGACGCCACGTGCACCCTTCCACCATCTATCCCGGCGGGGTGGGCACCGTGGCCACGCCGACGCTGTTCACCGATTACATGTCGCGGCTGCTGCGCTGCTTTGACTTCATCAAGTCGGCTGTGGCCATGAACGACGACGTGTTCGACTTCTTCTACCAGGCGCTCCCTGGTTATGAGGAGGTGGGGCGCAGGCGAATTCTGCTCGGCTGCTGGGGCGCATGGAACAACCCCGACTACGTCGACTACGACTACCGCCACATGGACGACTGGGGCAACGAGATGTTCGTCACTCCCGGAGTGATCGTGGACGGGGAGCTCGTGACCACCAATCTCGTCGACATAAATCTCGGGATACGGATATTGCTCGGGTCCTCCTACTACCAGGATTGGGATGGGGAGGAGATGTTCGTTCCCAAGGACCCACTCGGCAATCCGGTCGATCGGCGTCACCCCTGGAATCAGACCACGATTCCTAAGCCGCAGAAACGGGATCTGGAAGGCGGCAATTACTCGTGGGTGATGAGCCCACGCTGGTTTGACAAGCGCACGGGCGATTACCTGGCTCTGGACACAGGCGGCGGCGCGCTCGCACGGCTGTGGGTGACGGCGCTTGCCGGCAAGGTGGACACGCCTTATGTGAAGGCAACCGGCAACAGCGTGATCATCAACCTGCCCAAGACGCCCAACACGCCCGAGCAGACGCTCGAGTGGAAGATTCCGAAGTGGTCCAACGCGATCGAGCGCGACCGGGCGCGGATCTACTTCGTCGCCTACTCCGCCGCGATGGCGATGCACTTCCTCGACAAGGCCATGACCGAGCTGCGCTCCGGTCGCACGAAGGTGTTCGAGGACTTCGAGGTTCCCGAGGAGGCAATCGGCTGCGGCTTCCACGAGGCGGTGCGCGGTGTGCTCTCACACCATCTGGTGATCCGCGAGGGAAAGATCGCCAACTATCATCACTCTCCGCCCACGCCGTGGAATGGCTCCCCGACGGACTCCTACGGGACGCCGGGGCCCTACGAGGACGCGGTGGCGGGTCAGCCGATCTTCGAGGAGAGCTCCCAGGAGGACTTCCGCGGGATCGACATCATGCGGGCTGTGCGCTCGTTCGACCCGTGCCTGCCTTGTGGCGTGCACATGTACATGGGCAAAGGTCGAACGGTGCGCCAAGTGCACTCTCCGATGTTCGGCGAGCAGCACGGCTAGGGCATCCGATGG
This sequence comes from Solirubrobacteraceae bacterium, assembly GCA_049278415.1. GTDB lineage: Bacteria > Actinomycetota > Thermoleophilia > Solirubrobacterales > Solirubrobacteraceae > Palsa-744. The sequence goes on along the minus strand of JBAPMC010000204.1, from coordinate 4,331 downwards.
GTGACACCGCAACGGAGCAGGTGGCGCGGGTGGAGAGCCTGCTCGGTCAGCTGGAAGCTCTGCCCGACGCCGCGGCACGGGACACGGCGACCAAGGTTATGCAGGCGCTACTCGATCTCTACGGCGAGGGCCTTGAGCGGATCGTGGAGGTTGTTGCTGCAGGAGACGACGGCACGCTTGCGGCAGCGCTGGCGGATGACGAGCTTGTGGCACACCTGCTCCTACTGCATGGTCTGCATCCCGTGGCGGTCGAGGAGCGTGTGCGCGGTGCGCTCGAGGGGGTGCTCCCATATCTCGAATCCCACGGCGGGAACGTGCAGCTGCTCGGCGTCGAGGATGGCATCGTCCATCTCCGGCTGCAGGGAAGCTGCTCGGGTTGCCCTTCGTCTTCGATGACGCTCAAGCTCGCGATCGAGGACGCCATCTTCAAGGCGGCCCCTGACGTGGAGGAGGTTAGGGCCGAGGGTGCGGTTTCCCCGGCCGCTCCTGAATCGGGACTGCTACAGCTCGAGGTCGTCAAGCCGGCGGCCGCTCCGTCGGTGTCGCCCGGAGCGTGGGCAATGGCGGGCGGGATGCCCCAGCTCTCCGGGGGCGGGGTGCTGCTCAAGGAGGTCTCCGGTGAGCCCGTGCTCTTTCTGCGCCCGAGCGAGCGGGTATATGCCTACCGTCCCGTCTGTCCCAGCTGCGCGGGCTCGCTAGAGCAAGCGAGCTTGCGAGCGAACGAGCTGACCTGTGCGAGCTGTGACAACCGCTACGACGTGCTGCGGGCGGGCCGTTGCTTGGACGCGCCGCAAATGCACCTCGAGCCCGTACCGCTGCTCGTCGATGACGCCGGCCTGGTGAAGGTGGCGCTCGGAGTGGCCGTCTGAGGCCATGACTCCGTCTTCCGGCACGCTCGCGACCTCGCGTCTGAGGCGGCTTGTCCAAGGGTCGGCGAACGTCGCCGTGGAGGCAGAGCCCGAGGAGCGCTGCGAGCTCTGCAACGCTCCGATCTCAAGCGTCCACCGTCACCTGCTCGAGCTCACCTCGCGGGAGCTCATGTGCGCGTGCCGGCCCTGCTCGCTGCTGTTCGACCGCGGGGGCGCCGGCAACGGACGCTACAAGCTGGTGCCCGAGCGCCGGCTGCGCCTGGAGGACTTCGCGATGAGCGAGCTCGCGTGGGAGGAGCTGTGCATCCCGGTCGATATGGCTTTTCTCTTCCACTCCAGCGCGGAGGGGAAGGTGCTCGCCTATTACCCGGGACCGATGGGTCCCACCGAGTCCCAGCTCGAGTTGAGCTCGTGGGAGGAGCTCGAGCGGGAAAACCCGATCCTGGCTGAGATGGAGCCGGACGTAGAGGCCCTGCTCGTGAACCGCGTAGGAGGAGCGCGCAGGCACTGGCTCGTGCCCTTGGACGAGTGCTACTCCCTCATCGGAGTGATCAGAACGCGTTGGAGGGGACTGGCCGGAGGCAGCGAGGTTTGGCGGGAGATCGACTGCTTCTTTGAAGAACTAGATCGTCGTGCGCGCAGCGCGACGGGAGGGAGATGACCACATGGCTGACGTGAAGACGGGAGCCCAACACACCGGCATTGATAAACCCACGCACGTGAAGGGCATCAAGGAGGGTAACGCCCTGGGCAACTACGAGAAGATGACCGGTCACAATCCGGACGGGACGTCCACCGCGGCGCGCTCCACAGGGGTCACGGGAACCGAGCCGATCGACCCGAGCATGCCCAACATCTCACCGGCATAGGGTTCGATGTCGGCGATCCCCCAACCGATCGACGGCTCCGCGGGAGCAGTGCCACAGCTCTCCTTTCGCGTCACCGATGCTGTGGCCGAGCGCTACTCGGCCGCCCCCGTCCTGAACTTTGGGATGAGCATCGAACGCTCCGGGGGTGGTCCGGTGCGGTCGATTCTGCTCGACACCCAAATCCAGATCCCCGCGCGGCGGCGGGCCTATGGAGAAGCAGAGCAGGCTTCGCTGGTCGAGCTTTTCGGTACGCCCGAGCGCTGGGGCGCCACGCTGCGAACGCTCCTGTGGACGCGGACGACGCTCGTCGTGCCGCCCTTCACCGACTCGGCCGAGGTCACGCTGCCAGTGGCGTGCTCCTACGATCTGGAGGCCAACGCCGCCAACTACCTGTCCGGCCTGCAGGACGGGGAGGTGCCGCTCGAGTTCCTCTTCTCGGGGTCGGTGTTCTACGCGGGCCCCGGCGGGATGCTCCAAACTGCTCGCATCTCCTGGGAGCAGGAGGCGGAGTACCGCCTGCCGGTGTCGGTGTGGCGCGAGGCGATGGACCTTCACTTTCCGGGCGCCGCATGGCTGCGGCTAGCTCGCCCCGCCTTCGACCGTCTGCGGGCCTACAAGGCCGAGCACGGCTTGCGCACGCTGGAGGACGCCGTCGAGCGTCTGCTGGGGGAGGAGCCGCATGGGAGCTGACGTCGTGCGCCGGATCGCCGATGCCGTCCTGTACGAGGGCTATTTGCTGTGGCCCTATCGCAAGTCGGCGCTGAAGAACCAGCAGCGCTTCACCTTCGGGGGTGTGTACCCCCCAGATTGGGAGGACCGCTCGGCGATACACACGCAGGTGCTGCTCGAAGGCGGCGAAGATGTCGATGTGGAGGTCCAGATGCGCTTCCTGCACTTGGTTCGGCGACAGGTGCTGAAGGCGGGTGGGTCACCCATCCATCTCGAGCCCGTCGAGGAGCTCGAGATGGATGGCGAGCGCTGGGTGACCTGGGACGAGGCCGTCGAGCGAGAGATCGAGCCCGGGTCGATCCGCGTGCCCGCCGGCGAGGAGTGGGAGGAGGTATTAGGCGGCGCGATCAAGCGCTCGTGGCAGGCACTCGAAGGAGAGGTGACCGTGGCTCGAGAGATCGTGCGCCCGGGGCTTTTGCGGCTGACTATTCGCGTTGCCAACACGACTCCATGGACCGGCCAAGATCGTCAGGACGCGCTGCGTCGGACATTCTGCTCCACGCACATCGTGCTGCGCACACACGATGGCGCCTGGGTCTCGCTTACCGATCCACCCGTGGCTCTGCGATCGGAGGTGGATGCCTGCGAGAGCTCTGGGGTATGGCCCGTGCTCGTCGGCGATAGGGAGGACCGCGGCACGATGCTCGCCTCGCCGATCATTCTCCCCGATCATCCGGAGATCGCCCCCGAGAGCCCTGGAAACCTGTTCGACTCCGGGGAGATCGACCAGATGCTCGTGCTGAACATCCTGGCGATGACCGACGAGGAGCGCCGCGACATGCGTGACTCCGATCCCCGCGCCCGCGAGATCCTAGAGCGCACCGAGGCTCTGACGAAGGAGGAGATCATGCGCCTGCACGGGACGGTCCGCGAGCTCGGGCTGGTAGGAGGGCGATGATCCACGACCGTCCACCGTGGGAGGAGCTCGAGCGTCGCGGAGCGGACTTCGTGGAGGTTGACGGCACGGTCGTCCGCGCTGGCAGCGTCGTGCGCCTGGTCCCGCGTCAGACCGGCGGCGACATCTTCGAGGTGGCACTCCAGGGACGCACGGCCCTCGTGCACGAGATCCTCGAGGACTACGAGGGCCGCGTTCAGCTCGCGGTCACTGTGGCCGATGATCCCGGACAGGACCTCGGGGTGCTGCGCCGTCCTGGACATCGCTTCTTCTTCGACCCTGACGAGGTTGAGCTGCTCGATGGCGCTGTCAACGCTGCGGAGGAGCACGTCCCGCGTGTACTCGTTGCGGGCATCGGCAACGTCTTCTTGGGAGACGACGGCTGGGGCGTGGCGCTGGCCGGACGCCTGACTACCCGCTCGCTGCCGCGCGGCGTGGACGTCGCGGACTTCGGTATCCGGGGGATGGATCTCGCCTATGCGATGCAGGACGGCTACGACGCCGTCGTCTTCCTCGACGCAACCCCTCGCGGCCAGCCGCCAGGCAGCTTGTATGTGATCGAGCCGGATCTCGATGACATCGAGATGACGATCGATGCTCACGGGATGGACCCGGTCAAGGTGCTGGCGCTCGCGCGCACCCTCGGCGCCGAGTCGCTCCCGCGCACGCTTGTGGTCGGTTGCGAGCCGCAGACGCACATGAGCGCCGAGGACGATCAAATCGTCGCCGAGCTGACCGAGCCGGTGCGAGCGTCGCTCGACGTGGCGGTAGGGCTAGTCGAGGACCTCTTGCAAGACATCACAAGACCACAGGAAAGGAAGGGCTCAGTCTCATGAGCGACATCACGATCAGTCGACCGGCCCAGACAGGACTGTTGCTGGCCATATTGGGCGCAATCGGAGTCATCGCCGCCAAGCAGCTGCCCGAGATACAGCGATACCTGAAGATCAGGTCGATGTAGCCATGCAC
>JBAPMC010000203.1:0-2781 GCA_049278415.1 Solirubrobacteraceae bacterium | reverse complement strand
TGATGGTTGTAAGCGGCAACAGCGTTGACGTGGCTCCCTCGACACGCACGCTCACTGTGGCGGGTGTGCCGGCGATGGCCGGGGTGCTTGCGGTCAGCAGAGCAAGTACCGAGGCAGCGGCTAGAGTTGCGATGTGTCTTCTTGGCATGACTGACTTCCCCTTCAGTTGTCTTGTAAATCAGATTGATGTAACGAGCTGTAGGAGAGGTCGCGCAGTCGCCTACGCGACCTCTCCTACTGTGATTGCGAGAGTTCGCTCCCGGCCTTGACGCGTCTCAGCGCAGAACGGTGAATGCGTTTGCGCTGGCGCTCGCACTGTTGCGCATAGCTGCCACGATCCACGCCACGCGGTCATCGTGCGTGCGTAGTGCTTTGAGTGCTGCGGTATTGAGGGCGATCGTCACCGTGCCTGAGGCGCCAGCGGCGATGTGGACCTCCGCTTCGCCCACGACACGTTGCCGGATGGGACCTCCGCGCCGTGCTCGCAACGCGACGCGTACGCGCACCACATCTGAGCAGCCGGCGGTCCCGGCTGGCGTCAGACAGGTCAGCTCGACAGCCATGTGACCATGGAGCACCCTCGTGAGCGGCCCGACCCGCACCTGTAGCTGCTGAGCCGGCCCAGCGCTTGCGGGGGCGTGGGCCTCCTCCGGTGTCGAAGGGGTCGTCGTTGGAAGCGTGCTCGTCGTAACGGGCGTAGACGGCGATGGGGCAGGCATTTCGCTGTTCGGGACGAGCTGCACCTCTAGCAGCGTGCCGAGTCCAACCGTTCCGTTGGTTTCGAGTTCGCTGGCGCCGCTTTCCCTGCTGACCTCCCACGCTGACTTTCCGGGTTCGGCACTGACGCCGTTGACCCTTACGATCCGCCCTTCATGAAGTGAGAGATCGCTGAGGCAATAGGAAGGCAAGGAGGCTTCGCTTGCGTCGCTAAGCATCTGCGCGACGGTGGCTCCCACCGGAGCAATGACCTTGCACATACGAATTGAGCTGCCGCCCGTGATATGCCCGGCGCTGTCGATCACCAGCGTCATCGGGACAGGTGTGCCAGCCGCCACCGTGGGAGCCGGTCCTACCGCCGGCTGTCCGGCTTCCTTACGCGACGGTGGTGGCGCGATGAACCCTGTACCGCTCAGCGCGCGCACTGCGTCTTGGGTGGAGTAGAAGTCCTCTTCTTCGTCGTGCGCATGGAGTTGGAAGCTGCCGTCTTCATTCTGCTGAGCGATCAGGAAGTCGATCGGCGTCTTAGCTGCCGTGGTTGTCCATTCGGCTGCCTGCGGGTCGATCTTGCAGGCGTCGAGCCCACTCACAACCCAGGCCGTCGAGTCCGTGTTGACCATCGGGTTGATGAACCCGCCCGTGGCGGTGTCTTGGACGGTATGCAGGTAGCTCTCGGCCTTCACGATTGCCGGGTCGGCGTTGGGCACCCCAGCCATGCAGAGGGCCGCCAGTGCAGCACCCGTCAGGTCCGCTTCCGATTTTTTCGTGCCCGCCGCGAAGTTCCAGCCACCGTCAGCGTCCTGCTGTTCGCGCACGGTCTGCGCGAGCGTGTCGATCACGTCACGCGGCGCACCAACCGCCGAGAGCGCGAGCACCCCGAAGACATCAGCGTTGGTGGCGCCCTTTTCCCCGAGTTCGTGCCCGTTGAACTGTGCGGCGAGGTCAGCAACGAGGTTCGTTTGAGCATTCAGACGCGAGGGTTCAAGGCCCCCCGCGTAGCCGGTGAGGATTGCCCGCTCAAAGTCGGTCGCCGAGAACAGCGCCGGAGGTTCGCCCGTCCATAGCGAGAGGTAGAAGTCCTGTGCGCTCGGTTCAGTGGGAGCTACACGCACGTCCGCCGCGTTGATTCCCACCGACGCCAAGCTGATCATCGACCAGTCCCCACCGAAGGAGGCAAGTTCGCCGCTAGGTTCCTGTAGCAAGGTCATCCATTCCGCGCCGTGCTTGGCGGCGGCCGTCTCTTCGACTTCAGTGACCGCAGCGGTGGCGAGGGGCGCGGCCTGGCTGAACCAGGCCAAGCCAAAGAGTAGGAGGGTCGCAATCGCGAGCCCATTGGCCCTGAGGGGGTGCTTCATGTCGCCATCTCCTTAATTGGGGCGGCGACACGCACGCATTCATAGGCGGCGCACCGGCCGCCTATACGCGAGGCTTACCATCGGGCACTGAATGCGAGGCGTATTCGGGCTCGGGATCGACCTCCCGGATCTCCTTCCCAAGCCCTCATCAGCTCAGTGGAACCACGATCCGCTCGTCACCCACACCGCTGCGCGTCAGCCCCGGAATCACACCAGAGTTCCGCCACCGCAAGCGCCCGCAACATACCGCAGATCGCTCTCGCACGATCTTTCGTGACTACAGGACCGGTGATCAGCCGGGAGTGGCCGATCTGTTCAGGCTTAGGAATGTGCTCGGTCAGTGAGCGACGTGGCCGGTGTCAGCAGACTGTCGAGTAGGAGGCCGAAAGTGACGCCGAAGATCGAGGGGTCCACGGTGCCCAGATCAGCGAGGTGCTCGATGGCGATACCGTTGGAAAGCGCGAGCACAGCGACGTTATTTTGCGGGCACTTTCTTATCGCCCTAGCTGGACGATATTGAACCGCGATACCGTTGAGGCCATCGAGCGACTGCATCGGACCTGTAGCAGGCCGACGCCTGTGGGAGCGCCAAGGATCATGTTCTTGGGGCAAGCGCTGAGCCAATGCTGGGTCGTGCCGGGCGTATCACCGCACGCGACCGTCGGTGCCGAGCACGAATCCCGATAGAGCAAAACGCTCGGCCAAAAGT
>JBAPMC010000202.1:0-2678 GCA_049278415.1 Solirubrobacteraceae bacterium | reverse complement strand
GGATGGTTGTAGCGCAAGCCCAGATAGCGAGCGACCACCTCGCTGCCGAAGTAGTTGGGCGGCGCGAGTCCGGCAGCGGCGGCCACCTGCTCGATGTACTCAGCGACGTCGCCGAGCCCTAGCTGGTCCACCAGGAGCGCGTCGAAGCGAATGAGTGTGATTGGGATGCCGGCCTGGTCGGCCGGGATGGCGATCGATGCGCTCCCCTCACGCTCAGCGATTGCCGCAAGCGCCAAGCTCTCTGCTTGCCTGCTCAGATGACCGGCCCCCTCAAAGCCCGTTTCCCCCGCTTCGGCCATCACCGCGTCGCTCACTACCAGGCGTTGCTCGGATGCGTCCCAATTGGCTGCGGTGAGCTTCTTGGTTGCAGCATCCGCTGTGCGCGGACCCGCTGCAGCCACCGCAAGAGCGAGAGCGCATACGAGCGCGAACACCCAGGAGGAGGAGCGATTGCGTGCTGTTGTGCGGGCCACACTGGCCTATCGACCTTGGCGGCGCCCGCTTTAGTACCCGGTGGCGCGGCTGGCCGGAAGAACGCCGGCGCGATGCTTGGGAGGCAGTTACAGGAAGCGCTAGCGCTTCACGCTTCACTCAAGCCTTACCCGTGGCGCTGTTGTGCTCGCGCCCTAGACGGGCGATCCGTCCGCCAAGAGCGCTCAGCAACATGCCGGCGATTGCAGTGACCACCGCCAGCAACGGTGGAAAGCTGCCGAGTGAGGCCTGTGCGTGGGTGCCGACGATCGCGTGCGTCACAAGTAGAGCGATCCCGTAGATCAGGCCGGCCGCTAGACCGCGATCCGCCCCGCCCCAGCCGTCCTGGTGCTCGAAGCCGGCCACGATGGCGCCGATCGCGGCGAGCGCTGCGTACGCCCAGTAGACGCCGCTGGATACTCCTATGAGCACGCCAGCCACCCCGCCGGCGATAGCCGGAACAACACCAACTAGCACGACCTGCGCGAAACGCGAACGGTCTCGAAACAACATCGGTTCGTACATCAGACTCCTCGAAAGACGACTCTGATTCTATCGCCAGTGAGATCAGCCCCGACGCCTCCAGTGTTAACGTTTCGATGGCTCTATCAACAGGCTGGGGGCTCGGCGCCGGGCACTCTCATTTGCCCTCGCTCGCGAGCCCAGCCGGCCAATGGGTCAGCGGCCGAACCAGCGGGCACGGCGACTGGAGCCAAAGTGCTGCTTGTCGGCGGCGAGCGCCGCGGAGGGCTCGCCAAACGAGCCGGTTGGCTTCGGTCCTGAGAGGAAGTCCACCTCCACTCGACCGATGCGACCAGCGCCGAACTCGATGAAGCAGATGCCGCGCCCGTTGTAGGGCCCCGGCTGCTCACCGCCACGTATGCTGGCGATCACCGACGCCGCGACTACGCGTGCGGCGCCCTCGGCGAACACCCCTGCCTTCGGCGCCCCGACTGTGGCCACGTCCCCGACGGCGTACACACCCGGAAACCTTGTTTCGAGGGTCTTCGAGCTCACGGGTATGTAGCCGTCCTCAGTCATGCCGCTCTCGATGACCACGTTCGGAGCGCGGTGCTTTGGGACACCGAGAAAGAGCTCATAAGGCATCTCGCTGCCGTCATCGAGTACAGCCACGCAACGCGCTGGGTCAAGCGAGCTCACACGACGGCCCGGGACGAACCTTATGTCACGCTCGGCGAACGCTGCTTCAAGCGCGCGTGAGGTGTCCGGCGACGGGGGGACGGGAGCTCCCAACGGCAGGACGAAGGTGATCTCGCAATCCTCACGCACACCCCGCGTGGACAGATAGTCGTGCAGCAGCAACGCTGTCTCGCTCGGCGCTGGGGGGCACTTGAAGGGCGCTCCGCAGACACCGATGAGAGCCCGACCCCGCGAGAACGTAGGCAGCAGCTCACTCACTCGTTGTGCGCCGGCTACAGAGTAGAACTCATTACCGCCCTCGGCAAGTCCGGGTGTGAAATCGAAGTCGTAGTCGGCCCCAAGCGCTACGACGAGGACGTCGGCCTCATGAACACCACCGTCGGTGGTTACGCTGCGAGTCTCGGGATCGATCGCGGTGACGGTCTGGCGCAGGAAGCGCACCCCGGGCTTCGCGATCTCACGGTAGGGAAGGCGCACCGCATCAAGCGTCGCCCTACCGAACATCACGTCGAGCTTTGAGTACCCAAAGACGAACGAGTCGTTCTTGTCGATCAAGGTCACTTCGACCTCATCGCCCAGCGCCTCTGAGCACATAGTTGCCAGCTCGAGACCGCCAAAGCCCGCTCCCAAAACAACGATGCGTGTTCTCATCGCGCGAGCATACACACCAGCTGGTTTGGCCAACCATCTTCCAACATCGCAGGCATGGACAAGCAGCTGAGCCTCGCTAGGCGCCGGTGGATGGGTCGATGACGGTTGAGACCTTGGATATGCGGTCTGCCGGGAAGGCGCCGCAGCGGGCGTGCTCGAGCAGGATGTCCTCGTCGGGGGCGACGTAGATGCAATAGATCTTGTCGTCTGTGACATAGCTTGTGAGCCATCTGATCTCAGGGCCGAGCTCGCCGATCACGTGATTGGACTTCGTTGCGATCCCTTGGAGCTCCTCGGCGCCGAGGCTCCCGGCCCCGGGCAGCTCGCGCTCGATGACGTACTTGGGCATTGTCTCCTCCTATCGGATTCCTTTAGCTAACATACTGACGGTATAC
>JBAPMC010000201.1:0-8853 GCA_049278415.1 Solirubrobacteraceae bacterium | reverse complement strand
GACTCCCACGCAGGGATGTCGGATCAATACCGGCGTCTTCAAGGGCCTCCCAGCTGACTTCCAACAACAAACGCTGCTGGGGGTCGAGCGTCACCGCCTCTCTCGGGCTGATTCCGAAGAAGCCAGCATCGAAATCGCAGGCGTGCTCGACAAATCCCCCTTCACGGACATAGCTGGCGCCGCGACGATCGGGATCAGGGTCATACAGCCGCTCAAGATTCCAGCCACGGTCCTCGGGGAACGGGCCGATCGCATCCTCGCCGCCCGCAACCAGTTTCCACAGACCCTCCGGAGAGCACACCTTGCCGGGATAACGACATCCAATTCCTACGATCGCGATCGGCTCTCGGTCCCGTTCTTCGATGAGCTCGAGACGCGAACGAGTGTCGTGCAGTTCGACCGTTACCTGCTTGAGGTAGTCGAGGACCTTATCGTTGTCGCTCATCGCGACCCCCAACCTGTTCAGATGCTGAGGCGTGCATCGATGCCCTCATCTCGGCCGCATTTCCCTGTCGATGAAATCCAAGACCTCCTCGGCTGTGGCCGAGCGCATCTTCTCGGCCACAGCCGAGCCCTTGCCGGAATTGCCACTCTCTGAGAGCCCACTCAGAATCGCCTGCAAGCGTCCGGTGACCTTTGAGCGGCTCCCCTCATCCGATACCGCTGTCGCAAGCAGCCGCTCTAGCTTGTCAAGCTCAGCGTCTAGCGCCGACGCGCTTGGCTCACCGTCTGGAGCGACATTCTCAAGCAGATAGTCCACGAGCGCCTTGGGCGTGGGGTAGTCGAAGATGAGCGTGGCGGGCAAGCTGATTTCGAGTGTCTTATTCAAACGGTTGCGCAGCTCGACCGCCGCCAGCGAGTCGAATCCGAGATCCTTGAACGGCTGCTTGGCCTCGATCGCATCCGAGGAGGAATGCCCGAGAACGATCGCCGTATGAGTACACACCGCGTCCAGCAGGATGCGCGCGTGCTCGTATCGCGGAGTAGCGGCGAGTCGCTTTATGAGAGCACCACTCTCGACACCCTTCATATGACGTGTGGCGGGACGAGCCAAGCCCCGTAGCATCGAAGGAGGCGCGTCGGTGGCCGCCCAGGCGCTCAAGACCTGCAGGTCGAGATGCGCTGCCACCAGCAGCGACTCCTCGCGCCCGTGGGCGAAATCGAACAGGTCGAGAGCCTCCGCGTCAGACATCGAAGCAACGCCCGATCGCGCCATGCGCACCCTGTCTGTATCCCCGAGACCACCGGCCATCCCGTCCGTCGTCTCCCATGGCCCCCAGGCAAGCGACATGCCCGCCAGACCTTCAGCGCGCCGCCGAGCCGCCAATGCATCCAGGAAAGCGTTTGCTGCGGCGTAGTTGGCTTGGCCCATACCACCCAGCACACCGCTTGCCGAGGAGAACATGATGAACGCCGAAAGATCGAGGTCCTCAGTCAAACGGTGCAGGTGCCATGCGCCACTCACCTTTGGAGCCAGTACGCGATCTACCTGTTCAACCGTAAGCGAGCCGACCACGCCGTCCTCGACAACCCCTGCGACATGTACAACGGCGCACAGCGGATGCTCGTCCGCCACGGTCGCAAGCAGCTCCTGCAGCTGATCTCTCTCGGCCACGTCACAGACCTCGATATTCACCTCGGCCCCCAGACGCTCGAGCTCACTTGCCAGCTCGAGCGCTCCCTGTCCATCGCGCCCGCTGCGACTCGCAAGCAGCAGGTGACGGACCTCGTGATTAGTTACCAAGTGCCTTGCGAGGAGACTTCCCAGAGCACCTGTGCCACCAGTGATGAGCACCGTCCCGTTCGGATCAAACGATCTTGCGTCTATAGCCAGCTCGTGGGTGGGGATGCCTTGACTGTCTTTGCGATCGACCGGCGCCAGCCGCGGAGCGAGCGCGCTGCCCTTACGAATTGCTAGCTGAGGCTCATCGAGCATCGCTGCGGCTCCAAGCGCCTGTGGCAGTATCCGCCACGAACTCTGATCATCGTCGAGATCTACAAGCAGCAGGCGGCGTGGACTCTCTGTCGCTGCGGCTCGGACCAGCCCCCAGATTCCGGCTTGTGCCAGACCGTCCACGCTCTCCTCGGGCGTCACGGCGACCGCATTGCGGGTCACGAATGCCAGCCGCGATGTCGACAAACGCGGATCTGAAAGCCAAGCCTGGATTAGATCCAGCGCGAGATGTGTGGCATCGCGCATCCGCTCGGCCATGCCGTCATGAAGCGCCTTGCTGGGGTGGCGGTCACTAACGTGGCCATTCGTAAGGCTATGAGCGTCCTTTACAGGTGAATCAGACATACACGCAACGACCGCTATCTCTGGAATCGTTGCGCCACCCTCGAGCGCAATGCCAAGCGAATGCATGTCCTCATAGACCTCGAGTGATCCATTCGCTGACAGCAATGGGACAGAGAGGCGCTCATCTTGCTCGCCCACCAGCGCGCCACTGAAGCTCGACGGGGCTCGATCGATCGCAAGATCCACCCAATCCACGTGAGACAGGGAGCTTTGCCCTCTATCGGCGGCGCTGCCGAGCTGGGCAGAGGTGACGGGTCGCACCACCAATGATCCAACCGAGGCCAGCGGCGCCCCGAGATCGTCCATCATCGTCAGGGAGATTCCGCCGCTCTGCGCGGGAGAGATAGACACGCGCAGAGCCGTCGCGGCTGTCTTGCGCACTCTCACGTCCCTCCACTCAAATGGAATCTGCATTTGCTCGGACCCGTACGAGTAGACCGCGATTGAATGCAGAGCGGCGTCGAGCAGCGCAGGATGGATATGGAACCGTCTGGCACGCGCCAACTCGTGCTCTGGCAAACGAGCTTCTGCGAACAGCCTGTCAGCGTCCTGCCAGAGAGTATTGACCGTTAGAAATGCTGGCCCGTAGTCCACGCCCACGCCGGTCGCGAAGTCATATACAGCCTCGACATCCAATGGCTCCGCGCCCTCTGGAGGCCAGGCTCCTTCGACCGAGGAGGCGTCGAGGGCTGCTCCATTCCGCGAGCCGCCGTCCACGGATTGCGCGAGCACACCGCTCGCGTGACGAGTCCATTCCCCTGCATCTGGTGAGCCATCCTGCGATGACTCCAGCAAGCGAGAGTAGATCTCAACATTCCGTCCTCCCGCCTCGTCCGACTCTGTAACCGATACCTGCAGCTGCACTCGCTCCCGCCCGGTGAGCACCAGCGGAACCTCCATCACGAGCTCTGCGAGGAGATCACATCCCACCTCCTCAGCGACGGTGAGCGCGAGATCCACGAAGGTCGTGCCCGGCACCAGCACCACTCCCATCACAACGTGGTCGGCAACCCAAGGCTGGCTGTCGAGTGAAAGCTCTCCTGTGAACAGCCATCCGCGTCCATCCGCAAGCGCGACAGAGCTCTCCAATATCGGATGATTCATCGTCGGCGCGGTCGATGTGTGACCCTCAGATCTCAAGCGCACGCCGCCGAGCCAATAGCGTTGACGCTGGAACGCATATGTGGGCAGCTGCAGTCGGTGAGCGTCTACGCCGTCGAACGCTTTCTCCCAATCCACGGCAGCTCCATGCACCCACGTCTCGGCAAGCGCGCTCAGCAACGCATTGACTTCCGGACGAGCGCCGCGCAGCGCCGACGTCGCCGTGACGGCATCCTGACTGTGAGCAGACTCCTGTCCGCGAGCGGACTCCCCGCCGGGAATCGCTATGCCTTGCAGGCACTCAAGGCTCATGGCGCTGAGCACGCCGTCGGGGCCGAGCTCAAGCAGGCATGAAGTCCCCTGGCCTATAAGCCATCTGACGCCCTCGTAGAACCTCACGGGCTCGCGTACCTGGCGTACCCAGTAAGCCGGATCACAGGCCTGCTCCGCGAGCATCTGCCCACCTGTCAGATTTGACACGATCGGAATATGCGGAGCCGCGAAGGTAAGGCGATTCGCTACCTCCGCGTACTCCACCAACATGTCCTCCATCCTGTGTGAGTGAAATGCGTGACTGACGCGCAGGCGCTTTGTCTTTCTCCCACGCGAGCTCCATAGGTCTGCGAGCTCGAGAATCGCCTGCTCATCGCCGGATAGCACAACCGCGCCAGGACCATTCACTGCAGCCAGCGAGGCTCGCTGCTGGAACGCCACGAGACTCTCGAGCGCCTCATCCTCAGAAGCCTGAATCGAGACCATCGCTCCACCCTCGGGCAGCGCTCCCATCAACCGGCCCCGCGCAGCCACAAGCGCACATGCGTCTTGGAGGGTGAGCACTCCGGCGACATGTGCCGCCGTTAGCTCCCCGATCGAGTGACCGAGCAGATAGTCGGGGCGCAGGCCCAGATCCTCGAGCAGCCTGAACAGAGACAGCTCGAGCGCGAACAGACCCGTCTGGGCAAACATCGTGTCGTCCAAGCGCGACTTGCCGGCAGCGGACTCGCCGTCGTCGGCGGAGAGCCCGGAGTCCTCGCCGAACATCACCTCGCGCAGCGAGCACTCCAACAGCTCATCCAGATATCCGCACGCCTCGTCCAGTGACTCCCTGAACACCGAGAAGCGCTCGTAGAGCTCGCGGCCCATTCCGACACGCTGCGCTCCCTGGCCTGTGAACAGAAACGCCGTCGCGACATCGACGCCATAGGCTGCGCCCTCCGTCACCCCAGCATCCAGGTCCGCCCGCGCCAGTGACCCCAGGCTTGCCAGCAGGCTCTCGCGGCTGCTCCCCACGATGACGGCACGGTGGTCGAGCGCCGAGCGGCCCGCTGCTAGAGAGAGACCGACATCGGCGGGCGTCACATGCTGTTCCTGCTCAACGTGAGCAAGCAGTTGACGAGCTTGCTGGCGCAGCGCTTGCTCCCCCTTGCCCGACACCACCCACGGAACAACACCGATATCCGCGAGGCGACCGGTGACTGCTTGCTCGTCGCTGTCATCACCCTTGCCGCCAACGGAGGCGGGGGGCGCCTGTAGCGGCGCCTGCTCGATGATCACGTGTGCATTTGTGCCGCTGGCGCCAAAGGAGGACACGCCGGCACGGCGCGGCTCATCAAACGAATCCCAGGCCCTTCCCTCGCGCAGCAGCTCGACGGCGCCGCTCTGCCAGTCCACCTGCCTGGACGGCTCGTCAACGTGCAGCGTCTTTGGAAGCGTCTCGTGGCGCAAGGCCATCACCATCTTGATCACGCCGGCAGCCCCCCCGGCCGCTTGAGGGTGGCCGATGTTCGACTTGATTGATCCGAGCCACAGAGGGTTGTCCGCGCGTCGCTGCTGTCCGTAGGTCGCAAGCAGCGCCTGCGCCTCGATCGGATCACCAAGCGTGGTTCCCGTGCCATGCCCCTCTACAGCCTGCACCTGGTTGGAGGACAGTCCAGCGTTGGCGAGCGCTTGACGGATTACCCGTTGCTGAGCCAGCCCGCTTGGGGCGGTCAAACCGTTGCTGGCGCCGTCCTGGTTGATCGCACTGCCGCGCACGAGCGCCAAGATTGGATGACCCGATCGCTGCGCATCGGAGAGCCGCTCCAACAACAACACTCCCGCCCCCTCCGACCAACCGGTGCCATCGGCCGCGTCGGCAAACGACTTGCAGCGACCGTCGAGCGCAAGGCCACGCTGGCGACTGAATGCGACGAACCCATCGGGCGTCGATATCACGGCTACCCCGCCCGCGAGCGCCAAGTCGCATTCTCCTCCGCGCAGCGCACCACAGGCGAGATGCAAGGCCACAAGCGAGGAGGAGCAGGCGGTGTCGACCGAGACGGCCTGTCCCTCCAGACCGAAGGTGTAAGCCACGCGACCGCTGATCGCGCTGCCCGCGCCAGCCGTTACCTGATACCCCTCGAGCTCCCCCGGCAGATCGAGCCCGTAGCGAGTCGGATTGATGCCGGCAAAGATCCCAGTGTCCGTTCCTCTTAGAGACAGCGGATCAATGCCTGCGCGTTCGAAGGCCTCCCAGCAAACTTCAAGCAAGATCCGCTGCTGTGGGTCCATCGCGAGCGCCTCTCTGGGACTGATCCCGAAGAAGCCGGCGTCGAACTCGCCGATGTCGGGTACGAACCCGCCCTCGCGTGTATAGCTCGTGCCATGTCGGTCTGGATCGGGGTCGTACAGAGACTCGAGGTCCCACCCACGATCGGTGGGGAACCCCCCGATCGCATCCACACCTGAATGGGCGATCTCCCATAGATCCTCCGGCGAGCGCACTCCTCCTGGGTAGCGGCAGCTCATCGCCACGATCGCTATGGGCTCCTGTGTCCGCGCGGCACTGGGCCTCGCTGCCGGTGTCTCCTCTGAGGCCCCGGTCGCTTCGCGCAGCAGGTGTCCCGCGAGCAGGATTGGGGTTGGGTAGTCAAAGACGACTGTGGCGGCGAGACGCAGCCCAGTTGCTACCTGAAGCCGCCTGCGCATCTCTACCGCCGTCAGCGAGTCGAAGCCAAGCTCCTTGAAGGCGCGCTGCGGGCCGATCGCCTCGAGCTCTGTGTGTCCCAGGGCACCGGCTGCCTCACCACGTACAAGCGTGAGCACGACGCGCTCGCGCTCGCGCTTGGAGAGACCTGACAAGCGGCTGGCCAAAGCGTCTCCGGCCGGCTGCTGGTCGAGACCGGCTTGCGCGGCCGCAAACGCCTCTCGCACTTCAGGCAGGTCTTCTATCAGCGGACGCGGCCCGGCAAAGGCGTAGTTGGGCGCATAGTGATTCCAGTCCACGCGTGTGACCGTCAGGCATGTCTCGTTGAGATCCAACGCCTGCTGCAGCGCACCGATTGCCCGCTCGGGCTCGATCGAGAGGATTCCGCGCCGACGGAGCTCCTCGGTTGCAGCGGAGTCGGCCCCCATGCCGGCGCCTGCCCACATGCCCCATGCCACAGACGTCGCCGACAAACCGCACCCTTGGCGATATTCGGCCAGAGCGTCAAGGAATGCGTTTGCGGCGGCGTAGCCTCCCTGACTGGCGGAGCCCATGGTGGCTGCCATCGAGGAGAACATGACAAACGCTGAGAGTTTCATCTCCTGCGTCAACTCGTGCAGGTGAAGCGCCGCCTGCGCCTTGGAGGCCAGGGTCTCCTGGAGCTTCTCTACGCTCGTCGTTGCGAGCGCCTCGCTGCCCTGCACTCCCGCGGCGTGGATGACTGCGTCCAGTGGATACTCGGCGGGCAGCGTCTCGAGCAAATCGGCAAGCTGTCTGCGGTCGCTCACGTCGCATCCGACCACGCTTACTTTCGCGCCGAGTTGCTCGAGCTCACTCTTGAGCTCTGTCGCGCCCTCGGCGGCCGGCCCACGACGACTGGCAAGAACCAGATGCTCAGCTCCGGCGCCAGCCAGCCAGCGCGCCACATGTGCGCCCAGCCCTCCCAAGCCGCCGGTTACTAGCACAGTGCCGCGAGGCTGCCACGGACTCGTAGAAGCGGCGGGGCTGGCAGGAGCCCGCAGCAGCCGCCGCACGTACAGCCCATTTGAGCGCACCGCAAGCTGATCCTCCGCGCCCACGCCGCTGAGCGCCGAGCACAACGATCCTTGCGCGCTGGCGTCAAGCGTCGCCGGCAAGTCGAGGAGTCCACCACGGCGCTTTGAGAGCTCCAGGCCGATCACCCGCCCCAAGCCCCAGGTCATTCCTTGGGTCGGGCTCTGCAGCAGATCAGAGCGCTCGACTGACACCGCACCGCGCGTTGCCATCCAGAGCGGCGCCTCAACGGCCATGTCCTCCAGCGCCTGGACGAGCGCAAGCGTTCCTGCCAGGCCTGAGGGCACAGCGTCCCATCGCGCGTTGGGGGCTTCCTCCAGGGACAACAGCGACAAGACACCGCCCACCGTCGCCTCGGGCGCCAAGGATTGCTCCTGCGATATGCGGTCATGTCCTTCAGTGCCCAGATCAGGTCGCTGTGATGAGAGACCGGACTCCCGCTGCACGACAAGGGCATCTCGCAGACGCTCGGCCACCATGTCGCGATCGAACATCGTGTCCACATCCACCTCGATCCGCGTGACGTGGGCGCCCTGCGCCCGCAACGCCTCGAGCACGGAATCGACCCACAGATCCTTGCCGAGACTTGCCGGAAGGAGGACCATCCAGTTTCCCGACAGTGAAGCTCGCGACTCGTGGATGCGCTTCCAGCCAATTCGATACCGCCAGTCAGCTGTCAGGGACTCGGCGCGCCGTCGACGCTGCCAGGCCGACAATGCTGGCAATACCAGCTCGAGCGAAGACCGCTCCAGCTCCCCCTCGAGGCCCAGGTCGCCTGCCAGCCCACCAAGATCCTCGGTCTCGACCGCGTCCCAAAATTCACCCTCGAGCGACGTGGCGTGGCTTGCGCCGCCATGGCTGTGGCCGACGGCCTCGGACGGCTCGAGCCAGTAGCGCTCACGCTGGAAGGGATAGGTGGGCAGCCGAACAGTTTTGCCACTACCGCCAAAGAGGGCGCGCCAGTCAACTTCGACACCTGCAGCCCATGCCTCTGCCAGGGATGTAAGGAAGCGTCGCGGTCCCCCATCGCCGCGTCGCAGCGAGCCGTGTACGCGCACATCCGCGGC
This sequence comes from Solirubrobacteraceae bacterium, assembly GCA_049278415.1. Classification (GTDB taxonomy): domain Bacteria; phylum Actinomycetota; class Thermoleophilia; order Solirubrobacterales; family Solirubrobacteraceae; genus Palsa-744. Next base: position 368 of record JBAPMC010000201.1, on the reverse strand, counting down.
GCTCGAGTAGTACTCCTCAGAGCTCTCGCCACCGTCTTGTTCGCCGTCGAAGTGCAACTCGGCTGTCTCAAGCGTCCCCGCTGCCAATGCTGGAGCCGGGCTGACCTCGATGAACGTTCGTAGGCCGTTGCCGAGCAATGCGCGCGTGGCCTGTTCAAAGCGGACCGTCTCACGCAGGTTGCGATACCAATACTCGGCGTCGAGCTGCAAGCCATCCAGGCGATCGCCGATCACCGACGAATAGAAGGGTATCTCGCCAGACTGAGGTGAGATCGACATGCACGCCGCTCGCAACTCCTCGCCGATTGCCTCGACCTGCGGCGAATGAGCCGCATAATCCACCGTGATCCGCTTTGCTCTGAGCTGAT
>JBAPMC010000200.1:0-16265 GCA_049278415.1 Solirubrobacteraceae bacterium | reverse complement strand
GATCCAGCCGTCGTGGCGCGTTCGCCGCCGCTCAGCCTTGGCCGCATCGCCGCGCGCAATCCATGCGCGACCGACGCGACGCTTCACCTGTCGGCCGTCGTGTCGCCACTTCGCGTAGTACACGGGTCCGTCCTCGCGCTCCACCACGAGCAGATTTGCCCTCGGGAGATTCCGCACTTCGACGCCTTCCTTGGTCGATTTACAGTGCAGACAATAACTCACACTTCGGATGGATTCTTTCGCGGGTACCACTGCAGGTACCAAACCAACCTCACGAATCCCCCCAAAAGGCCCCTGTATCTAAGCCATTTTTCCCGGTCTTTACGGAAACCGACAACCCGTCGGACGATTGCCATGCAGAAGGTCGAGGGTTCGAATCCCTTCAGCCGCTTCGTCGTTTGCCTCTCTTAGGCCTCCCGCAGCGAATAGGCCATACGCCAGGTGCGCAAGACCGGCCCGAGTAGGGCCGCTAGCGGCCCACCTGAGCGCAGCAACATCTGGCTTGTGAGCGCCATCTCAGGAGTCAGCGCACTGTCCTTCGATAGGTACAAGGCGATCATGCACGCAACGATCACCGTGTGTCGAGGCCCGTTGCGCAAAGCGCACGCCTCACGTGTGGCTCGCCGCACGATCTCATGCGCTCGCCGCACACCCTCCTCTTTGGTCGGATAGTGTGCAAAATAACTGTGATCCCCATTGGCGGTGTCTTCGGCCTCATCAACGTAGCTGTCGAGCACCGTAGCCGCAAGACACACCCAGAAGTACGCTGCATAGGTATCGATGCCATCCTGCGGATTGCACCCAGGCTCAGCGGCGAGCGCAAGCAGCGCAAGGACGGAGATCCAGGTGCTCGCAGCGCCCGACAGCTCATACCAGGCAAGGCCTAAGCAATCGGCGAACTCTTGCGCCACCCATTTGCGCAAGGTGTCATCACGCAGACATGGGTCAAGCTCGTGATTCAGACCCTGCACCTGTGCGAGAGTCGCCGCGCGTATCAACGCAGGCCTAATCGCCATGTAGGAGGGAAGCAGTACGCAAGCAGCACGACATAACTCCACGAGCAGCCTCAGATAGCCTCCGTCGTCCCGCCACGGGTGGTACAGATAATAATCTGATATTGGGCCACACGGGTCGAGCGCCTCGGTGAATGCAAGGTGCAATTGCCGCCCGTTTGCGAGGCCCGCGCTGGCGCCCCGCTCGCTCACGCTGTCAAGAAAGTCACACATGATCTCGTACGCCACCAGCAGACGCAAGAGCTGTGGCCGACGCCTATCGGGAATAATCCAGAAAAGAGCGGCGCCGTCGGTATTCCCTCGCTTGCTAGCCAGTGCACTGAGCGCGTCTTCCCTGATGGTGTCGTCTGGTATCAGTGCAGCCCGACCCCGCCAAGCCTCAACCTCGCTGGAGACAGCTCTGAGGCCCCAACACAACTCGCGAACCACCGCCGCGACAAGCGCCTTGGCCTGCCCAAGGGAGATATGGCTCGCGTCTTTGACTGCACCCGGCATCGACTTCCTCGGGTTGACAGGACGTAGACTCGATCAGTCTTGGAGAGCGGGTTTCACCTGTGTGGCGAAATAGCCGGGCAACGCCGCGACTACCACCGCAATCACTGTCACGATCGCGAATATGACAATGGCGATCGGAACCCCTATCGCGAAGACTACGGGGAAGCCCGTAACGCTCACCAACGCGTGGCTTAGCAATAGCTGGCCATACAGACCAAAGACAGCCCCTATAGAGCATCCCGCGCCGAGTAGTAGGGCACTCTCGCACAAGAGCGCACGCCACAACTCCCCCTGGTCAAACCCATCAACCTTCATTCCGGCAAGACGTGGACGACGCTGCCAAATCATCGCGCCCATAGCAGCTGCCATTGCGAGCGCGGCGGCGATCAACACAAGCGCCGCAATCTGGCTGAGACGCGATAGTCCCTGCCGCTGCGTAGTGCGATATACCTGTTCGCGCTGGTAGGCGCTCTGGACCATCAAAGGCGCTTGTGGTCCGAGCCTCTCTTGAATCTCTCGTTGAACAGCGACCGCAGACTGGCCCTGACTCACTTGTATCTCATAGGCGCTAGCGTCGATACTGCCCCATGCACGTGCGTAGTCAGAGGCATTGAGGATCACCGCGCCAGGCGGCCACCCAAAGTTGGTGGTTATCGCTGCCAATCTGAACTTCGTTGGCCTTGGGGCCGGCAGCGTAAACCATTGACTGATCCGAACATGGTCCTCGCTCGCAAGTGCCTGCGATAGCGTCGCCCAGCCACTTGTTCGTAGCAGCCCGGTCGCACGTCCCCGATCGCCACTGACGATCTGGTTTAGCGGAATCGGATGTGCTGCGTCGCGCGGTGGTGCAATCACAAGCGTGCGGTGGGCGCCTATATCCAAGAAGCCGCCACGGTAGACGCTAACCCGAGCGACGCCCGGAATGCTTTCGAGCATGCTCGCGACATGAGTTTCGAAGGGCGTTGTAGCAATTGTGTTTGATTTCCCAGACGGCGACACCCAGATGTCCGTGACACGCGTAACTTCTCGTGAAACTCGGTCTAGTCCGCTTTGAAGGTTTTGGCGCGCCCCCTCAATGGCAACGCTTCCAAACACGGCGATGGCGCCTGTCGCGGCAATCGCAAGCGAGCGTGCTCGGGTCGAGCTCGACTGCAACTCGATAACCGCAATCCTCGGTGAAACTCCCATCACCGGGCGTTGAACCATGTCGAACAACGCAACGAACCCGCTGAACGCAACTGGCAAGATCAGCAGCAGCGCAAGCACGAGGCTGATGAATGCCGCTACTGCCATCGGTACGCTTGTGATACCCACAAGCAAGATCGCACTTGTGATTGCGAGTCCCAGCACACCACCTAGTAGGAGGGCCGCTGTTTTCGTTGTAGTGGAGTTACCTGACTTTCTCGCCTTTGGCGATTGATAGACGAATATCTCCCGTCGCAATGGAACAGTGACTCCAATGATCGCGGCGAACAGCCCACCCGCTGTTGCGATTGCGATGCTTTGCCAATTGATGATCCGCAAAGACCCAACCGGGAACGCAAATGACAGGTAGCCGGGATTGGCCTGCAACAGACCGTGTGAGAGAAGATCGCCTAGCAACAGGCCAACCGCCGATCCAATGAGTCCCAGCACAAATGCGTCGAAGAGCATCACCTCAACGATCTCGAGCGGGGGATAACCGTCAAGACGAAGGTCACTGATCAGATTACGGCGTTGGGGTACCGTCAGCAGCATCGCGTTAAACGCAAACAAGAACCCAACAAGCGCGCTGATAGCTGAGAACAGCTCCGTCGATTGCGTAGTGGGGCCCTCAGCCTGACTGAACACAGCTGCCTCGAAATTTGACGGGCGCACGTCCAGCCTGTCTCCTGCCAGCCTTTGGAGCCCACGCTTGACTTCTAGGTCGTGACCGGAGCGAGGCTCGACCAGTATCCTGTTGATGCGTTTTGGCATTCCGGCAAGGCTCTGCGCCAACGCTAGAGGGGCTATCGCAACGGGACTGTCGACGAGCTCGCCTATGTCGCCCGGCTGGAGAATTACCGCCACAAGTGTTTTGACGCTGCGGTCACCAACCTGGGAAAGCACCGATTGCAACGGACCTGCCCCAATCTGTTGTGCCACCGGTGCGGGGAGTGCCAGCCCCTCCTGGCTGGATAGCTGAGCAGAGCCCACGTGTGCAAGCAGTTGACCTTGAAGGAGCACGAAACTAGCGTCAATTCCAATCAGATCGACCGACTCGCTGCCGCTTGGACCAATCACGTTGACACTTCGCTGGAGCACCGGAGCAGCGGCCTGAACGCCAGGGAGCTTGCGAACATCGGATAGCAACACTTGACTGAAACCGTGCGGGTCCCGGGCGGCTACCTGCAGTCGCGACTTCCCCACAAGCCCATCCGTGAGATGAGTCACCGAGCCGGCAAGGCTCGTGTTGGCGACCTGTGAAGCAAACAGGAGCGCCACACCAACCGCTATACCGGCAACGGCCAGTAGCTCCTGTACCAGCCGAGCACGCAAACGTACTCGGTAGAGGTAGAAGATAGTGGAAAGTCTCATGACCTACTCAGCCTGGACTAGCGGACTAGCGGGGCACACCACTGACTCATTTGGCATCGAGCCACGCGTCAACGCTCTCTGGCTCATAAGCGATGAGCCGACCGTCACGCAACGCGTGCACGTGGTCTGCAAAGGCAGCAGCTCGAGGGTCATGCGTGACGAGCAGGACGGCCACCTCGCGTTCGTGACATACCTCGGCGAGCAGCCCAAGAACTTCCCTACCGCGATCGGTGTCGAGACTGCCAGTGGGCTCATCCGCGAGCACGAGACTCGGCTCGGTGGACAAAGCCCGCGCAATCATCACGCGTTGACGCTCTCCCATCGAGAGCTGCTCGGCCCGTTGCTGGGCACGTCCGTTGAGACCCAAGCGCTCTAGCAGTGGCGCCACGCGACGTTGGGCGTCCCGCCGTCCGGTGCTCGCAAGTAGCTTCAACGCCGCGTTGTCATCGGCGCGCACTCCAGGGATCAGGTCGAGCGATTGACGGATGAATCCGAGCTCAGAGCGTCGGTAGTGCGCCCGTTCACGCGCGGAGAGTCCTGAAACCTCACGCCCGTTGACCATCACGCTGCCACTGTCAGGAGTGAGCAGCCCCGCGATCAACATGAGCAGGGTTGTCTTACCGGACCCGCTTGGACCATAGAGAGCCACAAGCTCACCGCGAGCAACCGACAAGCACACGCCATCAACGGCTCGAACGATCTCTCCCTCGCCAACGCTGTAGTGCTTGACGAGCTCGTTGAGCTGCAACATCAGCTGAGCGCTCCAAAACTGACGCTCCTGGCCGGCCTCTCAGAAGCGATGACGCAGAGATCCAGAGCAGTGCGATCTATGAGCTCCAGTATTGCTCGCCCCCCTAGATACGACCACGGACAACCCATTAGCCCGACCATTGCGCGCTTTTCAGATGTCGGCGTCGAGCCCACCCCTGCCTTTCCAGCTGACCGACTGATCCTGTTTGCGGACAATACTCCAGAGGACGAATAGCATCGGCGCACCGTCTGGATAGTTAGTGGCGGAAGCTAGCGGTGAGTTGCACTGCGCTCACCGCAAGACTGATAAACAGCCGCATTCTGGGCTCTCTCGGTTTTGTCGACTGCTGGGAAGAGTCAGAGACATTCAACGATCAGCAGCCTTAGAGGAGTCCGAAGCGTTCGAACAATCGCGCATGCGATTCCGTGCCTCACAGCAGGTATCCGGTAAGTGATCGATGGATGCGATCGTGGTGTGCCACGGCTCGGTTGTGCCGCACCAGAAAGGCATTGCCGGCAAACCAGACAGCAACTGAGACGGCGGAGCCATCGACCGTCCGGCTCCGTGTAGGCTCCCAGCGGTATGGAGCAGCGACTATGAGCCTCATAAGCCTCGACCACGAAGGCCCTCTGGCCGTTCTGAGCATCGACAGCCCACCCCTGAACCTCTTTGACCAGGAGTTGATGGGCGAGCTCTCCGGGGCAGTAGATCAGCTCGTCGCAGAGCCGCCGCGCGGGCTGCTCATCAGAGCCGAGGGACGCGTGGTGAGCGGTGGTGTGGACGTGCACGTCTTCGATGGCCTCTCCCCCGAGCAGGCGTCCGCCATGTGGGTGCGTCTACTCAACCTCGTCCATCGCGTCGAGGAGCTTCCTTTGCCCACCGTGTTCGCTGCACATGCGCTGTGCCTAACCGCTGCGTTTGAGCTCTCGCTCGGCTGCGACCTCCTGCTGGCGGCCGAGTCGGCTCGATTCGGGCTCGTTGAGACAGTGGTGGGACTGACGCCCGCAATGGGCGGCACACAGCGCCTGGCTGAGCGAGCCGGACCGGCACGGGCTCGCGAATTCGTGATGACAGGCGAGCTGTACGACGCGGCAACGCTCGAGCGCTGGAACGTCGTCAACCGAGTGCTCCCTGACCAGGGCTTCGACGAGGCAGCTCGCGCGTTCGCGCACAAGCTAGCCGAAGGTCCCACCCGTGCCCACGCTGCCACGAAGGCGGTCGTGCGGGCGTCGCTTGACCACGGCGGCGCGCGCGGAGCGGACGAGCGCATCCCACAGCTCGCGGGAGATCTGTTCGCCACCGATGATCTGAAGCGTGCGGTGCGCTCCTTTCTCGAGCGCGGGCCTGGCCACGCTACCTACGAAGGTCGCTGACCGGCAAGAGGAGCCCACATTGGCGCGCTCACGACCGGGCGGTACCGGCAGCGCCTACCTCGAAGCTCACTCCTAGGGTCAATGCTGCTGGCCGAGAACACGCAGCGAGGAGCTCACACAGCAACAGGGCGATACTCCCGCGTGGTGGGGTTCTGCTCGAGCAGGCCTACCGCACGCAGCGTCTTTACGTAGCGATGGGTTGTCGACGGCGACATGCTGAGCTCCTTGGCGAGATCGATGATCGCTCGCCACGGTCTTTCAGGGCCGTAGCAGGAGAGGATCGCCAGCCCACGCAGGAGTGATTGCGAGAGCTGTGGATCACCCAGCGCGTTTGCGAGAGCGAGTTGGGTCGCCTCATGCAGAGAATGGCGACCCTCGAGCTCACCCTCAGAAGTTGAGTGTCCGTTGTCAAGCGCCGCCGCCAGGAGACTCGACAACGTGCCGTTGCGTGTGCGGCCTGCAGAGCGAATCACTTGCTCGATCTGCGCTGGCGATAGTGCTATCGCAATGTCAGGGTCCTGTGTCATTACTCTGATCTTCCCCAATCTCACGCACGGCTTGTCGGGCGAGCTCCGGTAGATCTCATTCGACGCCGCCTATCGGTCCCGCGGCCCGCGCGAGAGCCTGAGAGTCCCCGATATGGGTCGCCTCTTAAGATCCACTTTTCGATACTACCCTGCCTGTTTACGAAACATTCGGTTCTGGTAAGCGAATAGCTCCTTTACGCATCCCCCGGTCCTTTGGATCACCCATTTCTGAAAAAGCGCTCACAATTGGGGCAGCCCAAGCCTTTCAGCTGCTTTGGCGATTCGGCACACCGCCTCGACCTGGAGGCTCTGATAGATACCCTTTTCAATGAGCGTCCAGCCGACTCGACATCGCACTGCCCGGCGCGTTGGCTTGGCGCTGGCGTCGGTGCTGCTGGCAGCAGCACTCGTATTCGCACTCAGTCGACTCAATCTCCCTCACGTTGCGCACGCGCTGATCTCAGCCAGCCCCGGTTGGCTCGTTTTGGCGCTTGCGCTGATGATGCTCTCGCTGTTGGCACGCGCCGCCTCTTGGCAGGCGACCCTGCGCGCGGCGCTGCCTGAAGCTCACATCGCATGGCCGTTGGTGGCACGCGCAACGATGATCGGCGTGATGGCCTCAGCACTGCTTCCCGGAAGGATCGGTGAGCCAACTCGAATCCTGGTTCTCAGCCGTCGCCTGGAGGGTCCGGCGAGCCGTACCTTCCCCATCGTCGCCGGCACCGTGTTCTCCCAGACGCTCATAAACCTTGTTGCTCTTGGGATACTCGCGGCGGTGACTCTCTCGAGCGTTCCGGTGCTCCAGGGTCACGCCTCAGCGCTCGAGGCCGTGCTCGCCGTGCCCGCGCTCTTTGCCCTCTTCGTGTTTGGTGGCCCATCCTTGCTGCGCTTTGCTCAACGCTCCCGCAGCGCACGCATCCGTCGGGGCGCCATCGCCTTCGCCGGGCTGTTGCGCCTCGGGCGGCGCGGTCTCGTGGTGTTCGCAAAGCCGCGCTACGGCATTCCGGCCGCTTGTGCTCAGCTGTTCGCCTGGACGCTGCAGTGGGCCTCCTGCTACATGGTCATACTCGCCCTCGGGCTCCAGCACCACGCCACACCCGTCACGGCGGCAGCCATCTTGTTGGCGGTGAATGTCACAGCTGTGCTTCCTGCAACACCCTCAAACGTAGGAGTCTTCCAGGCCGCCTGCCTGGTCGTCCTTGCCGCCTACGGCATCGGTGCTGGGCCGGCCCTTGCCTATGGGATCATCCTGCAAGCAATCGAGCTGCTTACTGCATTGATCCTCGGCGTGCCAGCCCTGCTCAGAGAGGGCATGACCTGGCAGGACATACGCCGCGCCCAGCTCGATGAGGCTGCTGAGCAGCCCCCCGGCTAGTTGAGCAGAGCGCGCACCGACTGACGCAGCGAGCGCGTTGTCTGCAAAACCGCCGTAGGCTCATATCCGCAGTGGGCCATGCAGTTCTCACAACGCGGATCCTTGCCGCGACCGTACTTGCTCCAGTCGGTGGTCTCGATCAGCTCCTTATAGGTGGCGGCGTAGCCGTCGGACATCAGATAGCACGGCCGCTGCCAACCAAACAGCGAATAGCTCGGAATACCCCAAGCTGTGCAGTCGAATTCGGCTTTGCCTTCGAGAAAGTCGAGGAACAGCGGGCTGTGGTTTAGACGCCACTTCTTACGCCTCCCCCCTGCGAACGCCTCCGCAAACAGCTCGCGTGTCTGGCGCACGCCGAGGAAGTGCTCCTGATCGGGCGCCTTCTCATACGCATAGGCGGGCGAGATCATCATTTCATCTACACCGAGATCGTCATTGAGGAAGTCGAGCACGTCACGCACCGTCTTTGGCGAGTCGTGCGTGAAGAACGTGGTGTTCGTGGTCACGCGAAAGCCGGCAGCCTTCGCAGCCCTGATTGCAGCCACCGCCTTGTCGAACACGCCCTCGCGCTCAACTGAGGCGTCATGGCGCTCGCGCAGCCCGTCCATGTGAACTGCCCACGCGAAATACGGGCTCGGCTTGAAATCGGCGAGCTTGCGCTCGAGCAGGATGGCGTTCGTGCACAGATAAACGAAGCGCTTGCGCTTGACCAGCTCTGCGGCGATCAGATGAATCTCGGGATGTATGAGCGGCTCGCCTCCCGCTATGGACACCATCGGTGTGCCGCTCTCCTTCACCGCGCCGAGCGCCTGCTCGACGGACATCCGCCGGCGCAATACGTGCTCGGGGTGCTGGATCTTGCCGCAGCCCGAGCAGGCGAGATTGCATTGGAACAGCGGCTCCAGCTCAACGATCAGCGGGAACATCTTCCGCCGTGCGAGGCGTTGGCGCATTAGGTACCAACCCATTCGCGCTCCTTGCCTGACCGGTACCGCCATCTGTCGCTACCTCGTTCGCTCGCTGTCCGCGGCGCCGCCGAGCACGGCGTACGCTCCCTGCTCGCGTACCAGCTCCTCGAGCGCCGCTGCCGTCCGTCGCAACGATAGCGCCGCACGCGCCGCTCCGGCAAGCGTCAGCAACGGGCGGGTTACCTCGCGCGAGGGAGTGTCTGCAACCACGCGGATCACCGCGAACGGACGCTGCATAGCGCCGTCGGCAAGCCATGCGGACTCCATGTCCACCACAATCGCTCCGCGCTCACGCAACCTGACACGGGTCTCACCGCGCGCGATATGAGCAACCGACACCACCGTACCCCGACGCACCGGCAGGCCGCGACACTCAAACGCTCGAGCAAGCGGCTCAGCCGAAGGGCACGCAACACGCCGATCCTCCTCTTCGTACACCCCGTCGAGCAGCTCTGTTGCGATCACCACGTCCCCCGGCTCACACTCGTGGTCAAGGCCACCGCATACACCCATCACCACAAGCGCAACCGCAGGGTCGCTCTTTAGCAGCGCAACCGCCGCTCTGGAGCGATCGGGGCCCATTCCCGTCTTGTGAATACGCAGCTCCCTCGCTCCCGCCCTGATGGCAAGCGCCTCCAGGCGCAGCGGCGCAGCCAGGAGCACGTCGCTCATACGAGCACCGCGCTTGCCGCCGCATGACCACTCAGCACTGCGCCCTCGAGCGTTGCCGGCCAGCCCGTATCCGTCCACGCTCCCGCCAGCGCCAACCCTGGAACGCTCGTGCGGGCGGCAGGCCGCAAAGCCTGGGCGCCTGGCGCCGCTCGGAAGGTGGCGGCGTGCTCGCGACTGACGTGAAAGCTCCGCACCACCGCATCCCGAGCGCGCGGGAATAGCTCCCTGAGCGCGCCCAAGTAGCGCTCACGTAGCTGCTCGGTCGTGTGCCCCATCTCCTCCGTTGCACCTGACAGGGAGACCGCAAGGTATTGCCCCTGTGAGAGCCCAGCAGCGGCGCTGCGATCGAACACATATTGCACGGGTGTGCCTACACCGGCCGCGAACTGCAACTCACACACAGGCCGGTCATACACCACATGGACGTTAACGATCGGCGACTCGCCGAGCTGGGTCCAGCGCTCGGTCTCAGCGCCCAGAAGGGGCGCGAGCAACACCGCGGCCCGCTGATGCGGCACTGCGCAGATAACCGCATCGCCATCGATGTCGAGACCGTTCGCACGCACCCGCAAACCGCTTTCGTGGCGGCTCACGCGCTCTGCCCTCAGACCGAGCCTCAGCTCGACTCCTGCCTTCACGAGCACCTGCTCTGCGGGATCTCCCAGCGTCTCGCTCAGCGGTCGCATGTGAAAGCCGATGTCGCCAGCGTCTCTGTGTTTCAGCAAGCCGGTACGCAACACGAATGCGCCGAGCGCAAGCGACCCTTCGGCCGCGGGGAGGTTCAGCGTTGGCAAGGCAATCAAGTCCCACAGCATTGCCACCGTCGCCTGGTCCTGGCCGTGCTCGGCGAGCCAGTCACCGAGCGTGCTGCCCTGCAGACGCTCGCGCCGAAGCGCTGCTTGAGGGTCTAGTTGCGCGAGCTCGAGCGCAGCACGCCCGGCGCGCAACCGCTGTGGCAGCGAAAGGTGGGAGTAGCGCGCGAGCGCCCCCGCGAGGTGCAGCGGCGCAGGGAGCGCATTGCGCCGAAGCACCGCCCGCTTGCCTTGTGGGCTCAGCACCGGGATCTCCAAACGAGACTGAACCCGCACGCGCCGCTCGCTGCCGAGCCGCTCGAGCAGCGCGCGGTAGGCGCTGCAACAGCGCAGGAACACGTGCTGGCCGTTATCGAGCCGGAGCCCGTCACGCTTGAAGGAGTAGGCAGCCCCTCCCAGGCGCGGCCTGACCTCGAGCAGCGCTACCCCTGCGCCTGCCTCGGCGCAATCGAGTGCTGCGGTGATCCCGGCGAGACCGCCGCCGAGAACGATCACGCTTTGCTTGCTCAACCCGCGGCCGCGGTGAGCAGGCTACGAGTTGCCACCCACCCCTTCTCCCAGATAGGCAGCGAGACCCTTGCTATGCGCGCTTGCTCCGGATCAGCCTCGATCTGAGCGAGCACGCGGCGGTAGATATTGGCCATCGCAAGCACGCATGCGCCGCTGCGCTTGTCGAGCAGCGGTACGAGCTCGAGCCCTCGATCGAACCATTCGCTTGCACGCCGCGCTTGGAAGCGCACGAGCGCGTCCAACTGTCCCTGCTCGCCCTCAAAGCGCCCATCGAGGCTCAACTTGTAGCGCAGGAGATCCTCGTGCGGGATATACACGCGACCGTTCTCGGAGTCCTCGTGCAAATCGCGCAGTATGTTGGTCAACTGCATCGCCACGCCGAGATCGTCGGCCAGCCCACGCGCCCGTTGATGCTCGCGTGCACCGAAGATCGCCAGGCAGAGCCTTCCGATTGAGCCAGCCACTCGCCTGCAGTAGGCGAGCAGATCCTCGAAGCTCTCATAGGTGACGCCGTCGACATCCATGCGCACGCCCGCAATCAGATCCTCAAGCGCATCCACAGGCAATGAGAAGCGCTCATGCGCGTCAGCGAGCGCAACGATCACGGGATCGGCGCTCGCCGTCGAGAGGTCCTCGAGCGCGCGTGCTGCTGCGCCAAGCAGCTCGAGCTTCTCCTGCGAGTCGATTCTGCCGTCTCCGATGTCGTCGATCCTCCGGGCAAACGCATACACGGCGCAGGTGGCGCGCCGCTTCTCGGGCGTTAGCAGGCGTATCCCGTAGTAGAAGTTGGCTGCTGCGGCCCGGGTAAGCGCATCGCAGTGCTCATATGCCTCAGCCACTCTCACGCGCGGCTCTCCACGAGAACACCAGCAAGCGCTCGCACAAGCCGTGGGCGGGTGGGGCGGCTCACGCCGCCCAGCACTTCGAAGTTGGCCCCCTCGATCCCGTCGAGCGCCGCGCGAGCGCCGGCTAGGAAAGCCGCCACTGCGAGCTTCTGCCGTCCACGAATGCTCCTCACGAGCGGCACGCCGGCAGCCAACAGCTCTCGCGCACGCGCGGTCTCGAACGAGACCGTCTCGCGTAGATGATCCTCCGTGCAACCGTTGACGGCGGATTGAGTGGATGAACCAGCAAGAACGCCCCGCAAATCCAAATCCTCACCACCATGGGAGACAAGCGCGGCAAGCTGCTTCTGTGAGCAGCCGAAGCGCACAAGATCCTCCTCAGGCAAGTACACACGACCGCGCCTGAGATCCTCCTCGACATCCTGCAGATGCTCAGCCAGTTGCAGCGCAGTGCACACATGGTTTGAGAGAGTGACCCGCTCCGGGGTTGCGAGCCCGAACACGCACAGCACGAGCTCACCGACCGGATTGGCGGACAGCTCGCAGTATGCCTGCAGCTGCTCCCAGGTTTCATAGTGAGTCATACGCTGGTCGAGCCGGTTAGCCTCGATCAGGCGCATGAGCGGCTCGCGCGGCAAGGCGCACTCGGCGAGCGTGGGCTGCAGACGCTCAAGCAAAGGGTGTCGAGCCTTGCCGGCATACGCACAGTCGAGTTCCCCCTGCAGCCAGTCGAGTGCGGCGAGCCGGTCTCCCGTGAGCTCGTCGCCGATCTCATCAGCGAGCCGCGCAAACCCATATATGGCAAGCAGGTGGCTGCGATCCCTGCGCGAGAGCACCCGCGCGGCTACAGGGAAACTCTCGCCGCCCACCCGACTCATCACCGCCTGAGCGTTCGGGATCTCCGGCGTAGTTGGCTCGAGCGAGGCAGCGTGCATCAGGTCTGCCTGCTCGCCAGGCAGCGCCCCAGCGCCATCACCGGGAACACAAGGCGATACAGGTGATAGTTGATGTAGTAGTCCGACGGGAAGCCTGTGCCTGTGTATTGCGGCTCATCCCAGCTCCCGTCCTCGCGTTGCGTGTCGACGAGCCATTGCACGCCCCTTGCTAGGACCTCCGAGCTCTCACCCGCCGCGTGCAGCGCAAGCAGCGCCCAGGCGGTCTGCGAGGCGGTGCTCGTACCGCGTCCAATCCACTCCACATGGTCATATGAGCGCGGGTCCTCACCCCAGCCACCGTCGCCGTTCTGGTGCTCAGCAAGCCAGCTCACAGCGCGTCTGATGCACAACTCCGATGGCGCCACGCCCGCAGCAATCAGCGCAGGCACCACCGCACCGGTGCCATAAAGGTGGTTCACCCCCCAGCGCCCGAACCAGGAGCCGCCAGGCTCCTGGTTTTCGATCAGCCAGCGCACCGCCTCAACGGCCTCGGGATCACGAGCCCTGCCAAGCGCCGCGAGCATCTCAAGCGCATGTGCCGTGACGTCCGCGCTCGGCTCGTCAATCACCTCGCCGAAGTCAAGGAACGGCAGCTCGCGCACAAGCGCACGGGTGTTGTCGGCGTCAAACGCCCCCCAAGCCCCGTCGCGACTCTGCATGCCCTTCGTCCAGCGCACTGCCCGCTCGATCGCCTGCTCTGCGCGTACGAAGCGATCGAGCTTCACGCGCCGCAAGGCGAGCACCACCTCCGCCGTGTCATCGACATCCGGGTAGTTGCGGTTATCGAACTCAAACGCCCAACCACCGGGACGCAATTGCGGTCTGGCTACGCGCCAGTCGCCGGGAACCTCAACCTCCTCGCCGAGCAGCCACTCACCAGCCCGCACGAGCGCGGGATACTCGCCGGGCACGCCCGCCTCACTGAGCGCCACCACTGTCAGCGCCGTGTCCCACACCGGCGACTGGCACGCCTCCAGACGACGACTCACCTTCACCGGCGCCTCGGCGATTGGAGGCTCGAGTAAATCATCGCGGTCCTCCACCATGAACCCATCTATACCCTCGATCCCGCGCCTCATCAGTGGATGCTCGAGCGGGTATCCGTTCAGGTGCAGCGCCATCAGCGAGTACACCCATGGTGGTTGGATGCCGCCCCACGAGCCGTCGGCCTCTTGGCGGTGCACGATCCAGCGCTCTGCACGAGCCATCGCGAGCCGGCGCAACGGGGGCAGCGGCCGGCGCTCGTAGACGCGCAGCACATGATCCAGGCGCACGAGCCACCTACCGCGAGCGCTCGTGGGCTGGGTTGGCTGCCACGGCTCTGAGCCATGCAGCTCCTCGAGCCCGAACGGAAGTGCGTGCTGTGGACGATGAGCCATCACAAGCGACAACGCCACAATCGTTTGGCGCGCCCAGCAGGCGAAGTCATAGATGTTCAGAGCAACCCAGGAGGGCAGCAAGACGCTCTCCGGCGGCAACGCCGGCACCTGCTCCCAGGGCCACAACCCGAACAGCGCAAGCCATACTTGTGTGAACACGCGCGCGCGCTCGATGCCACCTTGCTGGCGAATGAAGCCCGCTGCAGCGCGCATGTGCTCCTGCTCGGGCGCATCGCCAGCCAGCCGCAGCGCCCAGTAGGCCTCAATTGTCGTTGAGAGCTCACCCGGCGCGCCGTAGAAGTTCGCCCAAGTTCCGTCGGCGCGCTGCTGCGAGCGAATCCAGACCGCGGAGCTCTCGGTGCCCTCTGAGTCGCGGATGCCAAGGAACTCGCGCAAGAGCATGTCCTCGGCGTCCATCGTCACATTCGTCTGAAGCTCGCCCTTCCACCAACCAGACTCGTCCTGCAGTGAGAGCAGGCGCTCGCAGGCCCGCTCCAATGTCACCTGCGCCTCGCTGACTGTCTGCGCGATCTGCGATGACATGATGGTGAACGCTAGATCGTTTTCCCTGTTGGGGACACGGGTACGAGCACCTCAGGGTGCGCGAGCGTGATCACATGTTCGCGCAGATCCTCCTCAGAGATCGTCACAGGAGCACTGGATGTGAAGCGGTACACAATCAAACCGTGAATGTTGCGACGTTCTGACAGATGGAAACCAGCGGCCGGCGGCTGGCTGGCCGACTTACGTAGCGGAGCGTAGCCTGTCTCGTCTATCTCTGTCACCGTGACGCGCGACCCAGACGCGAGATTGCGCAGCGGGGGCAGGTAGTACTCAAGCGGCGCCGCTCCCAACTCAACCGTGGTGATCACATGACCGGGTTGTGCCGCGCGCAGCACGGTTGCAACCCCCGCCCAGTCGCCGCGCTCTAGACGCGGGCTGAGGTTCACATCGATTGTGAGCGCGAGAAAAGTGAGCACCAACAGTGCTGCAAACCCCATGCCCACACGCCCGGTGCGCCGTGCAGCGATCACTATCGCAAGCAACGCGCTCACCGGAACCATTGCAGCAACGAGGTTACGTGGCGCGAGATAGTCGGCGCCAAACAAAGCAAGCACGATCGGAGTCAGCACTCCGGCGGCGCCGATAGTGAGCGCGAGCAATGCCCCACGCTCCTCGCGCCGTGTGAGCGTGCTCCATAGGCCATAGCCGAAACCCGCAAGCATCACGAGCAGAACGAGCAGCTCCACGCCGTGGCCGAGCGCAGCGCCCGTGTAGCCCGTCAGGTAGTACTGCGGAATCGCTTCCAAGCGGCTCGGCAGCGCCCATTCCCCGATCCACTGCGTACCATGTCCTCCCTGCGCGAGGATCAACGGGATCAGCGCCAGCCCGACAAGCAACGGAAGCGCCACTGCGCACAGCACTTGCGGAAGATTTTTAGGATTTGCTGTTCGTTCTTGCGACATGAGCTCGCCATGCGATACCTCTGGCAACACACTCCAAACTAGCCACAACACCATCGGTATCAGCAGAAACACGGCGAAGTAGTGGGTCAGCAGCGCAAGCGAGGCGGTGAGCGCAAATGCCCCGAGCCGCCTCGTGCTCGGCTCGTGCAGCGCGCGCAGGAAGCACAGCAACGCAAGCGAGACGGTGAGCACGAACAACCCGTAAGCACGCGCCTCCTGTGAGTACCATACAAACAGTGGGCTGCTCGCCACGAGCGCCGCGGTGACAATCGCCGCGCGGCGTCCCGCCAGCTCGCAGCCGATCGCCCAAGCAACGGGCACAGTTGCAATGCCCGCGAGCGCCGATAGCAGGCGCAGCGCCACCACCCCTGTGCCGAGCACGCGCGACACAGCCCACTCGAGCACGTACCACAGCGGCGGCGTGTTCTCGGTGTGCACAACGTTGTGAAGAGTCGCGCCAAGCCCTGAGCGCAGCACGTGCACCGGAGTGAACGCCTCGTCGTACCAGAAGCTTTGCGAGCCGAGCGTAGCCAGGCGCAGGATGGCCGCGAGCACGGTGATCGCCACGAGCGGCCACCACCCCGAGAG
>JBAPMC010000199.1:0-1857 GCA_049278415.1 Solirubrobacteraceae bacterium | reverse complement strand
GTGGTAGCAGTCGGTTATCTCCTCGGCTACGTGCGCCCAGGAGAAGCGCTCTGAGCGCTCGCGAGCAGAGCTAGCCATGGCTGTGCGTCGCGCTGGGTCAAGCGCCATTCCACGCAGCGCCTCGGCGAGCGCAAGCGCATCCCCTGGAGGCACGAGCAAGCCGTCTACCCCATCGCGCGCCACGTCGCGGTAGCCGGGGATGTTGGAGGCTACGACTGGAGTGCTCGCAGCAAACGCCTCGGTGAGCACCATGCCGAAGCTCTCTCCGCGCAAGGACGGCGCGCACAGCACCTCGGCGCGCTGGAGCTCTACGGCCTTCTCCTCCTCTGAGACCTTCCCGAGTGCACGCACCCCTCGATCGTCGAGCAGCATTGGGGCAATCTCGGCGGAGCTCGCCCCTACGAGCGTGAGCGTGGCTGGCACCTGCTCGCGCAACGCCTCGAAGGCGCGCAGCAGCAGCGGCAGCCCCTTGCGCTCGACGGCTTGCCCGATGAACAGGATGCGCAGCGGCTGCCGCCCGTCTCGCAACTCCGTCTCCTCCTCCACGAGTGCGTCTCGCTTGCTGTGGAAATCGTTATCGAGACGCACCCCATTGGGGATGATTCGATAGCGACCGCCGTAGAAGCGCTTTGCCGTCCAGGCCGCCGCCTCCGAGACGGCGATACGCGCGTGTAGATGGTTCAGGCGCCGACGACCTCCGAGCGCCACAGCGGCGATCCCGTTCGTGAGCCGATTCTCAGAGTAGGTGTGGAACGTGCCAACGAGCGGCAGCCCATCGGTGCTGCAGAGCGCGTCCCAGCCGACCAGGGGAACGATTGGCTCGTGGATGTGCGCCACGTCATAGCCGCCATCGCGCAGCTCGCGGCGCAGCGCGAAGATCGAGTGTGGCAGTGGCGCCAGATTCGACACGGCGCCGTTGGCAGGAACGCCGATGGTGCGACCGAGCGCCACGAGGTTCTCGGGCAGATCGCGCCGTTGCGGACGAGCGCCGCGGTGCAGTCGTCGCGAGAGAGCATCGTCGGGATCGAACGGCGCGAGTATGCGCGGCTCATGGCCGTTTGCGGCAAGCTCAGCCGACAATGCCTCGATATGACGTGTGACGCCGCCCGGATAGGTCCACGAGTACGGCGAAACCAGAGCGATCCGCACGGATGAACTGTAACGGGCTAAGGGGAGGTAACGGGGCGCCGTTGAGCGATTGGCCTCGGCACGGCTGCTCAGGCGCCTACGAGCCCTCACCACCGACGGCTTGCAGGACTCCATGGCCCTGCCCGGTGAGCCGCCACGCGTTGGGTTCCCCCCGAGCCTGTCCCTCACCATGGTTCTCGATCAGCCCAGCGTTCTCCAAGCGCCGCAGGAGCTTTGACATCTGCCCCTGATCTGTGACACCGGCGCCTTGTCCGATCTCACGGTTGCTTGCGCTGGGTTGCTCTCCAATCGTCGCAAGCACACGCACGGTGCGGAATGTGATGCGGATTGGCAGACCTCGGAACGGGTCGGAAGCGGGCACGGGAACGTGTCCGTTGGAGCCTTTGGGGGCCACGCTGGGAACGGGAACCGGCCGGTCAAGCTCCTTGCGCGACGCCGCCGGTCCGAGATAGGGCAACACGATCATGCTCATCAAAGGACCGGTCAGCTCGACAAGCGGTCGAGCGCTGCGTTCGACCAGCCGGGCATGGATCACCGAGATCGCACCACCAACCACACTCTCCGCCGTGAGCGACGGAGGATCGGCGCCCTTCGCTTCGTGGCGGCCTTCATCGATCGCGGCCGTAAGCCCATCGACCACGGCACGGCGGCGCTCCAACACGTTGGGCCCACCTTTGAGCGTCTCGACTAGGCACAAGCGCGCAAGCC
>JBAPMC010000198.1:0-27665 GCA_049278415.1 Solirubrobacteraceae bacterium | reverse complement strand
GATATTTCATCTTGGAGTTGGCCGGTAACACGCCCCCTTCCAAGAAGCCTTTCGGCTTCTTCTAGCAGCATTGCCTCTGTGACCTGAGCGCTTTGCGGTTGCGTTAGAAGCGGGAGGTTATGACCCTCTTGATTAGTAAAATCTATGTTGGAGTAAGGCGTGCTGGGGACGGCCAGTTTTGTAGGCTCGAGTAATCGTCTTCCGAAAATTATGAACCTCCGTCGAGGAAGCTTTCCCACGCGTAGCGGATTCAGCGACTCCTTTGCCAAGAGGAACAAGGGCGCTATATAGACATCCTTACCTTCAAATTCACTTACTGGCTCTATATCTCTTGGCAAGGTAAAGTCCACGCTCACTTGATGGTGAGCCACCTTGTCATCCTTGAAATAGATACGCTCCACGCGTCGGTGAATCCACTCCTCGGGACGCGCGTACAGCGAACGCGTCACCCGCGCCATACGCCAGAGCGCACGCGGATTTACGTCAACTGTTCCATGCCAGTCTGTCCCTAAGGCAGCTGGCATTGGCTGCCTTCTCCCCCCAAATATGCGCAAGATGCGTAGGTACTATTTGCCTTTAGAACCTAGATATAGGGTAGGCAGAGACTTGTCATTCTCGTCTCTAAACTTTATGGCTTTTTGGACAAATGCCCTACTCTTTATCTCGCCTTGTGTAGGGCCAAGCGGCTGATATCCTTGCGGAATATCTACCTCTACTGCGTTTCCAAACGCTACCGTCGCTGCGGCAATCTTCGTATTCTGCGCCAACTCCCGTTCATCAGCTTCACGTTTCCGCCTCTCAGCTTCCTGCGCTTCTCGTGCGTGCTGCCCGTTAGTCGTGTCGTTACTGGCCACAGCTTCCTCCCTTATACCCGGCATCTTGGATAACAACCCAGGTAACCAGCGAAGGATTCGGGGCAATCTGTCAAAAACTTTCTCTTGCAACCGGGATTGCGGACGAAGGTCTTTCTTCTTCCCCCGCCCAAGGGATTCCATGAATCCATCGTAGCAGCACAGGCATTATTGTCAACCGCCAAGTGCGGCCGAGTAGGAATTGGCATCAGGTTGCCGGGTCGAGGGTTTGTAGTTGGTTGAACTTCGTTTGCTTCACGAAGTCTTTACAGCGTTCCACGGGCGGCACCTTAGTGCAACGGAGAATTGTTCGCATGGTCAGAACCATTTGCTGGAACTCGTGTACGAAGCCACTCGCGACTATCACTGAACGCCCTCGGGCACGCGCGGGACTCAATCAGCCTGTTCGGGCATGTGTATCTGGCCTTTCCGCATTCTGCGGCATAAATCGGCCGTTTTGGGCTGCCTCTGAGTGCGGTTCGCTTCTTTCGACCAATGTGCGACCCGCCTATGCCCGATGGAGCCCTGAACGCTTGCGTAGTCTATATGACCTACCTGGACGTTCAGCCGCTGAACCAAAAATCTCCAAAGAGCCGAACCCTGTATGGGCTGAGCAGCCGGGTCATCAGTCTCTGCCGTGCCAGGGGTAGACCTAGGCTGACTCCGGCGCGTCAGGCCAAGCCAACTCCCCCTCAAGGCACTAACCGCAGCCCCACCGCTCCCCCTGAACGTCCCCTTCGCCTCCAACTTCAATCGCTTACCGTGCCTTAGTAGCTGCTTCCCCTGAGCCGTCAGCTTGACCATGAGCTTGCCTATTCCCGCTGCTGGGAAGACCAGCTTGCCCGCCGCCACCAGTACCGGCTTGGCTTTGGTTGCCTTGGCCAGCTTCCCCCCTGCCGGCAGCTCGTACCAGGCATCGGTGCGAGCCGTCGGCTCACGCCAACCCAATATCGACTTCACGGGCACCCATAGTGCGCGTGAAAAACAGAAACGAAGTTTCTACGACGTGGTCGTTGTCCTTTGACTTCAGCTTGCAGCTGAGCGACTTCGGCCCGAATGGCCCAGTAGAGCATGAAGCCTTGGGATAGGCTCGGCGCACTTGGGCGAGCGATGAGCCGGGCCCAACGCCCTTGCTGGTCTTCTGCCGCTTGGAAGCGGTCCACATGCCGCTGACTTGAAGTTTGCTGTCGAAGCTGACTGTCCCTTCAAGGCCCTTGGGATACGCCCAAGACGTGACGCCTTCAAAGTCCGGTGCTTCCTTGAGGCCAGGCGCTCCAATGGCCGCTTCAACCTGTGTCTGGGATTGACCGAGCTTGACGCCAGCGACGCCTTGGCCGATGACAATGGTGCCTAGGGCAGTCGGGGCTATAGCCAGCAGGCCAAGACTCAGGGCGAGGCCAAGTACAGCGGCAAGGTTGAGTCGTTTCATGGGTCTCTAGGCTCCTTTGAGCTTGCTTGTGGCCGGTGCCAATGGGGATTGGACACCGGCCACAAGATGTGGGCGGACAAGGGGCAAACAGCCAGACAACCTCAACGCAGCAAGCCCCTGAGGTCTTTTGTCGGCGTGATGCTACTCATAAGTCTGTAGACCGTCAAGTAGCAATCGGGCAGCGTTGCCCCAGGATGGAAGGAGACCTACAGCGCATGGTTGGACGTAATCTGCGGGCTTACCGCCAGGCCAGGGGTCTGAGCCAAGAGGCGTTCGCCGATGTGCTGAAAGTCCACCGCACCTATATGGGCGGCATAGAGCGGGGCGAGCGCAACTTGACGCTCAAGAGCTTGGAAGGCATTGCTGACCGTTTGGACTTAGACCCGCTGGTGCTACTCACTCCCCAAGGGCTTCCGCTACCTGACGGCGAATCAAGGGGCTAGCTATGCCAACCGCTGTACCCGTTGCCCACGCTCTGGGGCGTGCTGTTCGTGCCATCCGCTCTGAGCGCGGCTTGAGTCAAGTGCAGCTTGCCCATGCTACGGGCTTCATCCAAGCCTGGATTATCCATGTTGAGCATGGACGGCGCAACCCGAGCTGGAACAATGTCGTGCGGCTAGCTGGGGGCTTGGGCGTACGCACGTCGGAGCTCGTGGCGCGGGCGGAAGCCTGCGCCCAGGAGCCGGAGTAGGCCCCTACCGGCTAGCGGACTTGACGCGGAGTATATAGTGGGGCGATGCCGCGTCGGTGCTGTGGAAGTACTGGAGCGGCGACATCACGAGCGCCAAAAGTGACCCCGGCGCGGCCGGAACCGCCCGGGGTCTGGCAAAGGAGGTTCTAGCTCCAATGCAGGGACAGCGTAGTCCAGTTGCTGAACAGCAAGACATGCACGACTGGGGAGTCCTGGTCAGGCTCCTTGGTGCAGATGACCAGCGGCCCTGGTCAGTGGAGGAGTTGACCCGTGACCGTAAAGACGACATGGGTACGGCGGACGCTATAGAGCGGCTGCAAGGAGCGGGTCTCATCCACCGGACAGCGGACGACCTCGTCTTTGCGACGCGGGCCGCGTTGCACTTCGACCGGATAGCAGCCTAAGCCGGAGACTCAGACAGCAGTGCCGCGCCGCTTGGACAGGGCGCGGCACTTCTGATGCTCACCGTCTGGGTGCTGTGCGTTGGAATGAGCATCTAGGCTTGCGACATGCAAGCCCTGATGGCCAACGAGTGTTCGCACTGTTTCAATCTTCGCCGCGACGCAAGAGTACGACTTGAAGGGGTCGTTACCGACCCTGCCGAGATTGAGAGGCAGCTCAAGAGAGTGCTCTGCCGCGAACACACCTATCTAGACGAAGAACGCCGTCGCAAGGAACGTCGCAAAGCCGGGCGTTAGCTACGCGAACTGTGGAACCCTGCGCCGCAGCCGTTCCTGCGTTGCGTTGCGGTTGCAGAGCGCTTCGTGCTCACGGAACTCGGTGATGAGTTGCATGACCTCCGCCTCGGTTCGCTCTGTAGACATCGCCATATCCCGCAGGAGGAGGCTTCCAGACGCGGTGAGGGCAACCAGCTTGTAGCCAAGCTCGTTCATGCGACCCTCACGGCTGAGCGTCCGCAAGAACCGCATTTCTTCGGCTTCAAAGCCCGGAACTGAGCCGGGGCGCGGCGGTCTTGTTGGCTGTAGGACATCAGCAGTCATTCGACCTAATGGTACCGGCTGTTCCGAAGCGGTGGGAGTGCAGCTCACGGATACGACGCCAGGTAGAGGCGTGTTTCGAGAGTCGTCCCGTCAGCCCCGTTGTTTCGCCAACCCTCGAGTAATATTTGCCCAGACTGGCGCGAGGGGTGGCGCGAGCACCCAGAATTTGGCTCAACCGTGCGAAACTGCACTGGTCTTGAAAACCGGCAGATGGGCGAATCTACTCTCGGGGGTTCGAATCCCCCCTCTGCCATTTGCTCGACGTTCGAACCCTGACCGGGTTCGCCCCTCGTCCCGATCTCTCCGCTTCAAGGCCGTTCAAGCCCTCCCCAACCCTCATGCCCACCCAGCACACCATCACATATGAGGTTGCCGAGCGGATAGCCCGGATCACACTCAACCGTCCCGAGCGGGGCAACGGTATAACCCGCCAACTGGCCAGCGAGCTGGAGCAGTGCGTAGAGCAGGCTGACCTCAACCCCACGGTCCACGCAATCCTGCTCGCCGGAAATGGGAAGGGGTTTTGCGGCGGCTATGACCTGGTGGAGAGCGCCGAGGGGGAGGGCCGTTTGGGGGAGGAGGATCTGGCTGCGCCGCCTGGCTCCCCGCTTGACCCGGCGGTGATGGCAGCCAACCATGATCCTTCGGGCACTTGGGATGCGATGGTTGACTACGCGATGATGAGCCGCAACGTGCGTGCTTTCATGTCGCTGTTTCATTGCGGCAAGCCGGTGGTGTGCAAGGTTCACGGGTTCTGCGTGGCTGGCGGAACCGACATGGCGCTCTGCTCAGATCTGCTTGTGATTGCAGCAGACGCGAAGATCGGGTATCCCCCGGCGCGCGTATGGGGATCGCCTACAACATCGATGTGGATGCACAGGCTGGGCCCGCAGCGCGCCAAGCGCCTGCTGTTCACAGGTGACTCGCTCTCGGGCGTAGAGGCGCTTGAGTGGGGGCTTGCAATCGAGGCTCCCACAGCGGAGGATCTGGACGAGCGTGCAGAGGTGCTGCTCGAGCGGATTGCGCGAGTTCCGGTCAACCAGCTGCGCATGATGAAGCTGCTCGTGAACCAGTCGCTGTATGCACAGGGTTTGCACAGCACGCAGGCGCTTGGAACGCTGCTCGACGGGGTTGCCCGCCACACCCCGGAGGGCTATGCCTTTCAGCAGCGCGCAATGCAAGCCGGCTTCCGCGAGGCGGTGCGCGAGCGCGACGAGCCTTTCGGAGATCACGGCGCCTCCACTTTCAAGGGGTAATGCGCATAGAGCCAAAACGCCTCGAGTGTGCCGGTTGCTCGATCGAGCGTGCCTTACTGTTCGAGCTAATGGCTTCAATGGCTCGCTAAGGACCACCCGTATTCTGCGGTAAGCTGCGCTTTCGGGTAGTGGTTCAGGGGCCATGAAAAGGCATGGGATGCAACCAGCAGGGGCTGGCAGTGTGAGATTTCACAGACTGCCGATGACGGTCATCCGGATATCGCTCGGGCGAGCGTTGTCAGTGGCTGAGGTGAACTGATGGACCGTGCTGCGCGAGGCGTGCTTGACATCGCTCGAAGCGTGCTTGCAGAGCTCGATCTCGAGGTGGTGCTCAACCGAGTGCTCGTGTCTGCTCGCGAGCTGACCGGCGCCCACTATGCAGCACTGGGCGTATTGGGCAGCTCGCGAACCGAACTGGAGCGCTTCCTCACGATCGGGATCAACGAGTCAGAACGTGAGGGAATTGGGGCTCTGCCCCGCGGCCGCGGAGTACTGGGCGAGCTGATAGAGCATCCTGAAGCGCTGCGGCTGAGCGACATCAGCGAGCATCCGCGCTCCTATGGCTTCCCGCACGGACACCCGCCGATGCGCAGCTTCCTTGGGGTGCCGATCCTGATCGATGGAACCCCGTTTGGAAACCTCTACCTAACCGAGAAGGAGAACGGCTGTCAGTTCACCGAGGTAGACGAGGAAGCGGTGACAATGCTCTCCGAGCTCGCCGGGTTCGCGATCGACCACGCACGCCGCTACACCGGCACCAGAGAGCGCAGCGACGAGCTGGAACGGACCGTTTCCGCGCTCAACGCCACCACCCAAATCGCACGGGCGGTAGGAGCAGAGACCGACCTCGACGTAATCCTCGAGCTGGTCGCCAAGCGCGGTCGCGCTCTAATCGACGCGCGCCTGCTTGTGATTGAGCTCGTGCAGCGCGACCAGTTGGTTGTGTCCGCAGGCGCTGGTGAGCTACCCGCTGAGCTACTCGGGCGCCAAATGCCACTTAGTGACTCGGCGGCGAGCGCCGCGCTGCGCACACGCCACGCCCAGCGGCTGCAAGAACCGCTCATCCGTGCGCGCTTTGAGGAACACGGCCTCGGCGCGCTTGGCGTGGAGGCGCGCGGCGGGCTGATTGTGCCGCTGGTCTTCCAAAATCACGCCTATGGGGTTCTCGTTGCAATCGACCGACTCCACGGCGGACCTGAGTTCACCACAGACGACGAGCGTCTGCTGGATGCGTTTGCGGCAAGCGCCGCAACGGCTGTCGCCACCGCTCAGTCTGTGGCCACCGAGCGCCAGCGCCAGCGTCTTGCAGCTGCGGAGGCCGAACGCCAGCGCTGGGCGCGCGAGCTTCACGACGACACTCTCCAAAGTCTCAGTGCGCTGCGCGTTGGCCTCTCTACAGCCAAGCGCTCGGGCAAGCCCGAGACGCTCGAACAGGCGGTAGCCAACGCAATCGATCACCTGGAGGAAGGGATCACGAACCTGCGCGCCCTCATCACCGATCTGCGCCCCGCCTCACTGGATGAACTTGGGGCTGCCGCGGCAATCCAGGCGCTCGGCGAACGCGCGGAGCGCTATGGAATCGATGTGGATGTGAACATAGAGCTGCCTCCCGAGGAAACACGCCACATCCCTGAGATCGAGACCGCCATGTACAGGATCGTGCAAGAGGCCCTCACCAACGCAGCCAAGCACGGCAAAGCAAAGCGGGCAGTTGTGGAGGTGCACGAGGACGAGACCAACATCCGAGTTAGCGTGCGCGATGACGGCGCCGGCTTCGACCCCTCCGAGCACACCGACGGCTTTGGCTTGCTCGGGATGCAGGAGCGCGCTCATCTGCTCGAAGGAACTCTGCAAATCAACTCCTCCCCCGAGCGGGGAACCACGATCGAGGCAAGCTTTCCAACACAGCGCTTACCAGAGGAGAACGCTGAGGGCGACCCCCAACCGACAGCTAGTCAGAAGTAGCCACTGCACCGCTCCAACGCCGATGCGTTATAGCGGCTCAGCCGAAGAAGACCTCAGCCGTCTCAAACAAGCTCGGATCAAGCAGCTTTGGCTCAGCAAGCGCCTCAGCGAGGCTGACCTCGATGACGCTAGAGCCCCTTAGCGCCACCATCTGAGCGAAGCGTCCTGCCGCCACAGCTTCCATCGCAGCCACACCGAAGCGCGTAGCCAGCACGCGATCGTAGGCCGTTGGGGTGCCCCCGCGTTGCACATACCCGAGGATGGTGGCGCGTGTTTGATAGCCGGTCAGCGACTCAATCTGATGCTCGAGCTGGGCGCCTATCCCACCGAGTCGTGCATGCCCGAACTCGTCTGTCTCGCGCTCGCCGGCAACCGACATTGCGCCGCCTTCGCGCGGTGTTGCACCCTCCGCCACAACCACAATCGAGAAAGTGATGCCACTCGCGTGACGGTGGCGCAAACGCGCACACACGTCGTTGACGTCGAATGCGCGCTCGGGCACGAGGATGGCGTCCGCTCCGCCAGCCATCCCTGCGTATGTGGCGATCCAGCCGGCGTTGCGGCCCATCACCTCCACAACCATCACTCGGTCATGCGACTCGGCGGTTGTGTGCAAACGGTCGATGGCGTCTGTGGCGATTTGCACAGCCGTGTGGAAGCCGAACGTGACGTCTGTGCCCGCAATGTCGTTGTCGATCGTCTTTGGCACGCCAACGATCGGCAGACCTTCCTCCGATAGGCGCAAAGCAACACCGAGCGTGTCCTCCCCTCCAATGGGTATGAGCGCGTCGAGGCGCTCGAGCTTGAAGGCATCCTTGATCAGCTCGAGGCCGCCCTCGCGGCTGTCAAATGGGTTGGTGCGCGAGGTGCCGAGAATGGTGCCGCCGCGCGGCAAGATCCCCGCGGTGTTCGTGCGCGTCAACTCAACCACATCGTGCTCGAGGACTCCAGCCCAACCGTGGCGAAAGCCAACGAAGCTGTTCTCCCCAATGCCAAGACCGCGGCGCACGATTGCGCGGATCACCGCGTTCAAACCGGGGCAATCTCCGCCGCCAGTGAGTATCCCTACGCGCACGCGCGAGCACCCAGCAGTTTGAGGGAGCCTTCCAGAGAACAGCAGGCGATTGGCATCACACAAGCTTATGAGAGGGCGGGACAGGAGGCGCCTTCAGTGCTTTGCCACGACAGATAGGGGGGCTTTGTCCGCTGGACGGGACCGCAGGGGGCATCTAGCGTCATGTCATGCTCCCATTGCTCCGCCTTGCCTCCGTGCCCGACTCAGAGCCAAACGCCGAGACGACGGGGCCGATTAGGATCGTCCTCGCAGACGATCATGCTGCGATGCGCCAGAGCCTTCGCCTGCTACTGGACGGCGAAGCCGATATTGACGTGATTGCCGAGACCGACAGCTTGCAGTCGGTGATAGGCCATGTGCACGCGCGCCGACCCGATGTGCTTGTGCTCGATGTGGGCATGCCCACCCAGGGCTCCGTGATAGAGGCTCTCAGCCAAGTCAACCGAGAGGCGCATGACACGAGCATCGTTGTGCTCACTATGAACGATGATCCCGCCTTCGCCAGGCGGGCGCTCGACAACGGTGCGGTTGGACTCGTGCTGAAGGAGATGGCCGACTCCGACCTGCCGCCTGCAGTGCGCAGCGCCTCGCGCGGCAAACGCTATGTGAGCCCGCTGCTCGCGGCAAAGCTTGGCGGCAAGCCGCCAACCGATACGCTCACGCCGCGCGAGCGCGAGGTGCTGCGGCTGATAGCGCTTGGTCACACAAGTGTTGAGATCGCTCAGAAGCTAGGGCTCTCTCCGCGCACGATCGAGACCCACCGGGCGCGTATCCACCGCAAGCTGGCGCTCGACACACGCGCTGAACTCGTCCAATACGCCCTGCAACACGAACTGCTGCAGCTGTAGGCGACCCGATGACGAGAGCTCCAACAACCAGTGCTGGGCGCCCAACGACACACGACGCTCGCCTGCAAGTGTCACGGATCAGCGCCCTACGGGGGCCTAGGAGAGATGCGATGGAGTTCTTTCGCTGCCGCAGCTGTGGCGAGGTGATTGGCGTCTACGAGCCCCTCGTGGTACGCGATGAGAACGGCGCCCACACCACCTCGCGCGCCGCCGAACCAGATTTGCAGGCGATTGCCGCCGCCTACTATCACCGCGACTGCTACGCCTCAAGCCAAGCGCCTTCGCGCCTGGCGAGCACCGACCGCTGAGCAACAGCAACACGAGCAACAGCATCCTCGGCGACGCTCACTCCTCTGAGATCAACCTCGCTGCACGCTTCACACGTGGTCCAATTTCCTTCACCAGCTGCTCAACGGTGTAGGCGGCGGAGGGCACAGTGACGTCAATTGCAAGCGCCTGCTCGCTGTGAGGGCGCGGAACGAGCATGGCGATCGAGCGCGCGCCGGGCACGAGCTCTTCGTCGCTCACCACGGGCTTGCGCACGCTGATGCGATCGAGCTCTGCGGCTAGCCTCTTCCTATCCACGATCGAGTTCGGGCCATATCGCCCTAGCTCGATGCTCGCGAGCAGCTCGCGACGCTCTGCGTCGGAGAGGCTCGCAAGCAACGCCTTGCCAAGCGCACTGCAATGCACCGGAATACCTGCGCCAACACCGCGGTATTGGTCGATCGCATACTGACCCAGCCGGTGGCCGAACAGGTGGTGGATGTAGACCACACGTGCACCGTCGAGCACTCCCATGCTCACCGTATAGCCGGTTTCATTGCGCAGCTCCTCGAGCACAGCGCGAGCGGGAACCCGCTTGCGTATTGCTCCAATCGCGGCGCTCCCCGGCGCCGAAGCGTGTGTGGAGAGGCGGTACTTGCGCTTAGAGTCCTGTTCGAGATAGCCGAGCGCCACAAGCGTTATGGCGTAGCGGTGGGTGGTGGAGCGGCTGATGCCAACGATGTCAGCCATATCTGCGATCCCAAGCGCCTGACGCTCGCCTGAGAAGGACTCCAAGATCGCGATGCCGTATTCCAGCGAACGCGACAGTCGCGGATCGGGGTCCTCTTTGATCCGTGGCGTTGGCGGCTTGCTGTGAGGGCCCTTCGCACGCGCTTTGCTCGAGCGACTCTTCCTGGCGATCTGCTTCTCCTCGTCGTCCTCATACATCGCGATTTCACCTCGTAGATCGAGCAGCTCAGCCACCTGTTCTTTGTGTACCCGTAAAGAGACACACTCGGACAAGGGCTCGGCCCGTTTGAAGAGTACAATCGTCTGTTGGTAAAAACGCTACATCATCGTCCGGTTGGGACTTTGCTCAAACGCCACATTGACGTCATTGCGCTCCCGACAAGCTGGGCGACTCAGGCAGGCAAAGCCACCTCTGCTGGCGGCAAGTGCGAGAGAGGCGGGCGCCGATCCAGCGCCGTGCCAAAGGGCGTTAGGACGGAGGGGCGACGCGCTCGACGATCGCCTCGACAAGCTCGGCGAACGTCATCCCGGCCGCCTCGGCGGCGGCTGTGGTGATACCGGTCTCCGTGAGACCCGGGATGGTGTTGATCTCAAGCACCTGGGGCACGTTGTGCTCATCGAGGATCAAATCGACACGGGCGAAGTCGCGACAGCCCATCAGCGCATAGCTCTGTAGCGCCACCTGCTCAACCCGCATACGCACCTCGTTTGAGAGATCGGCGGGCACCTCCATGCGCAGCTGGCCGATTGTGTAGTGGGCTTCGTAGCTGTAGAAGCTCTCAGGCGTGAACAGCTCAACCACCGGCAGCGCGCGAGCGCCGCCGTCAGGGTGGACGGAAGTGGCCGAGCGGGAGGAGCCGGCCGAGCGGGAGGAGCCGGCGGACGCAGGCGAGGGCTGGCTCGAGTGGCTGGGACTAGCTGGGTGGGTGGGGTGGGTGGGGTTAGTGGGTCCCAAAACAGTTACGGCGAGCTCGCGTCCCACAATGCGCTCCTCGACCAGCACGCGGTCGCCGTAGCCAAATGCGCCGAGAATGGCGCTCGGGAGCTGCTCGGCGCTCTCAACGAACTTGATGCCGATTGCAGAGCCCTGCGCAACAGGCTTCACCACGGCTGGCAGCCTCAGCTCTTCAAGCAGCTTTGGGAACGTGCGCGCGCCACCCAGCTCGCGGAAGGCGGTCTCGTTGAAGCTGTGAAAGGCGGGCGTTGGGACGCCGTGCAGGCGCAGCATGCGCTTGAACAGCATCTTGTCCATGCATAGGGCGCTTGCGAGCGGATCGGAGCCCGTATAGGGCACGGCGAGCGTCTCAAGCAGATCCTGCAGCGTGCCATCCTCGCCGCCGCGACCGTGCATGGCTACGAACACGAAGCAGGGCTGCTCCGCGAGCACACGGTCGATGAAGTCGCCATCCACGTCGAGCGCATGGACCGTGTAGCCAAGTGTGCGCAGGGCACGCTCTACGCGATGGCCGCTGCGCAAACTGATCTCACGCTCAAGCGAGCGACCGCCCATTGCAACTATGGCGGGACTGTTGCTCACGCTCTCTCCCCAGCTGCATCAGAGACAGGCGGTATGCCCAACCCGAGGATGGGGGCGCTCCTCACGCCTTCTCTCCCGTCTTTGAGCCAACGGCGCGCTCGGCGAGCAGGTTGGTTGCGAACACCGTGGTGGTGCGCAGCTGCTCGCGCTTGTCGGCGAGCGCCAGCTCGAGCAGCTCGTCCATCAGCTCGGCGAAGGGGAGCCCGGCGGGCTCCCACAGGTAGAAGGAGAACGAGCCGGGAATGGTGTTGAGCTCGTTGACGTATACCCGCTCCTGTGTGTCGATGAGGAAGTCCACACGCGTAACCCCTGCGCACCCAAAGGCGGTGAAGGCGCGCTTGGCGAGATATTTGACCTGCTCGGTGAGCTGCTCGCCGATCGGCGCGGGGATCAGCCGCTGGGCGCCCTTCATGCCCTCGCTCTTGCCACCCCCCATGTACTTGTCCTCGAAGGAGAGGAAGCTCTCGGCTGCCACCGGCTGCTCGCAAACGGAGGCGCGCGGCTCAACGCCCGGGCGACCGATGACAGCGCAGTTGACCTCCATGCCCCCCTCCACAGCCGGTTCCACGAGACATGTGCGGTCGAGCTCGAAGCCGAGCTCAAGCGCATCCGCAAGCTCGGCGTCGTTTGCGCAGCGACTCACGCCCACGCTCGAGCCGAGCGAGGCTGGCTTCACATACAAGGGGAAGGGGAAGCGCTCGCGCACGCCCGCGCAGACCGACGCCCGCTGCTGCTCCCACTGCTCGCGGCGCAGCGCGAGGTAATCGAGCGCAGGCAGCCCGGCTTGGGCCAGGATGGCCTTCGTGGTGACCTTGTCCATAGCGGCGGCTGCTGCGCCTACGGGCGGGCCCACATAGGGAAGCCGGGCAAGCTCGAGGGCGCCCTGCAAGCAGCCGTCCTCGCCCTGGGTGCCGTGTGTTGCAAGCACCACAACATCCAGCTCGATTGGCTCTGGCGAACGGCGGGAGCGCAACAGTGAGCCGCCGCCCCCAGCTCGAAGCAGACGTCCGTTGTGCAGGTCGAAGTTGATTTCCTCGGCGTCGGGATCAGCGCCGTCCTGCTGATAGATGGACAGCTCGCGTAGCGCCTCGCCGGTGTGCCAACGCCCGCTGCGAGCGACGTAGATGGGCACGGGCGAGTGGCGCTCCTCGAGCACGCTCAAGGCTTGCAACCCGGTGATGATGGAGACATCGTGCTCCACGGAGCGCCCGCCGAAGGCGACGCCCACACGCAATCCGCTTGGTGGCATACGGGTCGTAGCCTATTAGCGAAAGGCCCCGTACCCCCCGCACCCTGAGAAGGACCCAGCTGACGGCGATCCCTTGGAGGATCACAAGAACGAACAGCGACCCCGTAAGGGGTCTATGCCCCAAACATCAAGAGGCTGAGAGCGCTGTTGCCTGCGCTTCTGAGTAGGTGTCGGGAAGATCGTTCTCAAACAGCACCACGTCCCCCGCGCGCGTGAGGCGGGCGAGCAGCGTGGTCGCCTCGGCGATGCTCTGCACGACGTGCACGTTCGCCGCGTCCATGCCGGCGGCGGCCAGCCCCTCGCGGATTGGCACGGTGCGGGCGGGACCGACGAGGATGACCAGGTCACACACAGCGCCCGCGTGCTCGCCGAAGCGGCGGTTGAGCCCTGCCTCAAGCTCGCCGAGCTCAACCATCCCGGGCGTGACGAGCAGACGCCGGGTGGCGGGATGCTCGCGCAGCACCTCAAGGGCGGAGGCGGCGCCGTCGGGGTTTGAGTTGTAGGCGTCGTCGATTACCACAATGCTCGCGCGGCGGTTGTGGATTGGCTGCAAGCGATGGGCTGGGGCCTCAACCTGCGAGAGCCCCTCGATGATCCGCGCAGGCTCGATCTCGAGCACCCGTCCCACGGCGGCGGCGGCGAGCAGGTTGAGCACGTTGTGGGCTCCGAGCAGGCCCGCCGACACCGCGAGGGCGGGACTGGAGGGGCCGTCGAGCTGCAGCTCGAAGTTGGTGCGACCGTCGGCGAGGCGGATGTTCCGTGCGATGACTTGCACGGGAGGTGTGTTGTTGGGGGATGGGTTGGGCGTGCCTTGGGACATGCCGGCGCTGTGTGACGCCGCTGCGACCGCGCCTTCGCCGGCCTCTATCCCAAACAGCGTTACCGGAACGGCTGCGCCGGCGGCCAACTCCAGGCAGCGGGGATCGTTGGCGTTGGTTATGAAGTGGCCGTTGGCTGGCAGCGCTTGCAACAGCTCGCCCTTGGCTGCTGCAATCTGCTCGATCGAGCCGAGCCGCTCAAGGTGCATGGGGCCGATTGCGGTGATAACCCCCACGCTCGGGCGCACCAGCTCACACAGCTCTGCGATGTCGCCGCGGCGGAACATTCCCATCTCAACCACAAAGGCGCGATGGTGCTTGCGCAGCTGCTCGTTGATTGTGCGAATCACCCCGAGGAAGCTGTTGTAGCTCTCGG
This sequence comes from Solirubrobacteraceae bacterium, assembly GCA_049278415.1. Taxonomy (GTDB): domain Bacteria; phylum Actinomycetota; class Thermoleophilia; order Solirubrobacterales; family Solirubrobacteraceae; genus Palsa-744. The sequence goes on along the minus strand of JBAPMC010000198.1, from coordinate 13,552 downwards.
GGGTTACAAGCGTGGGACGGTCGGTGGAGAGCACCGCGCCGATGCAGAACTTGGTGGTTGTCTTGCCATAGCTGCCGGTGACGCCCACCACGAGCGGCGCCCAGTTGCTCAGCGAGCGTTGTGCGCGCTGCACGTAGCGCCGGTTGATGGCGCTTTGCAGCGGACGCAAGGCGAGGTTGGCGAGTAGCAGCGTCCATGGCGCGCCCGCCAGCAACAGCGCGCCGAGCGCCAGCAGCAGCGCAAGTGTGGCGGTGCTGAGGCCAATAGCTGCAAGCGCAACTGCTGCAACGGTGAGCAGTACAGGCGGCGCAAGCGAAGCGGCGAACAGGCGCTTTGCCCGGCCGGTGAGCACGAGCGGCTTTACAGCAGGCCTGCGCCAGTCCCCCACCCCGAGCGCGCTCAACGGAGAAACCAGCAACAGGAGCACCCCGCACAGCCAGCCCGACCCCGATGAAAAAGCGGCAACGCCAGCCGCAAACAGCAGCACAACGGCAATGAGCTCATGTGCCGCAAACAGCTCATCGCGCCTGCGCAACCAAAGCATCAGGCGCGCTCCCTCGTAGTGCTCGAGCTGGAGGAGGTGCAGCAGCCTGTGCTGGTGGCCCGCCAGGCGAACCGTTAGCGCAAGCAGCGCCAGCACTGCCGTAGCGCCCTCGAACGTGCTCACAACGAGCCCCTCCCGGGCTTCGCCTTATCGGTGGGAGCCGGCGAGGAGACCTCGGATTCAGCGCCAGCGACAGGGAACGGCTCAGCGTCTGTCCTGGCCTCGCCGGCAGCGCTGGGCGGAGCAACGAAGTGGGAGATGATCCGCGCAAAGCGAGCGGGCTGGTCGAGGTAGCTGTAGTGGCCTGCCCCCTCGAGCACAACCAAACCGGCGTCGGGGATCAGTCGCTCCATCTCCTGTCCTGCCGAAAGCGGCGTGTCGGCGTCCTCAGAGCCCCATATGAGCAGCGTTGGAGCTCTGACCGTGGGCATGAAGGGACGCAGGTTGGCGTTGACGAGCTTTACAAGCGTCGGCTGCATAGCCCCTGCCGCGAGATAGTCGGCAGACCCTGCCCTACCCACGAGCAATGAGCGCAAGCGCTTGCCGGGAGAGCCGAGGAAGCGGGCGGCGTACTTGCCGATCTTCGCCATCCCCACCCTGCGGTACCAGCGCAGCGTGCGCTTCGGGCGGATGCCGGCGGAGTCCACCAAAACCAGTCGCGCCACCCGCGTAGGCTCGGTGGAGGCCATCCGGATGGCGATGCGTCCGCCGTTTGAGTGACCAACGATGATGGGGGCGTCAATTGCCAGCGCATCCATGAAGGCGGCTAGGAATTCCTGGTAGTCCTCCACCCCCCAAGGCTGCGGCGGCGGCTCACTCTCACCGAAGCCGGGCAGGTCGAGCGCGTACACGGTTGCAACGGGCTCAAGGCCCGTAACGATCGGGTAGACCGCCTCGATGCTGGCGCCCCAGCCGTGCAGCACGAGCACGGGCGGCCCTGAGCCACGCACGAGATAGCGCGTGCGCAAGCCGAGAACGGTGATGAGCTGAGTGGCGATACCGGATGAGGACATGCGAGGGGGCGCCAGATAGACCACGAGAGGTACTAAGGACGCTGCCTAACGGTATTGGCTACAGACCACGGACCCGCTTGATCCTGCTAATCTTCATAAATCTGATAGACAATCTGTAGATTAGCTCTATGAAGACTGACATCCATCAACACCTCTGGACCGAGCCGCTCGTGGAGGCGCTGTTGCGGCGAGACGAGCTGCCATTCGTGCGCAACGAACAGGGCCTCACCGTGCTGTTCCTCTCCGGAGAGCGCCCCTACGTGATTGACCTCGACAGCGAAGCGCCGTCACATCGGGCTGAGCTCGTGCAGCGCGACGGACTCGATCGCGCGCTGGTGTGCTTGTCGAGCCCACTCGGCATTGAGCCGCTCCCGCGCAAGTCGGCGACGGAGTTGATTGACGCCCACCTCGAGGGAGCGCTTGCGCTCGGCGACCCATTCGGCGTATGGGGAGCGCTCGCGCTCAACGGCCTTGACCCAAACGATGTGGACCGCGCTCTCGACCGCGGCTGCATTGGCATATCGCTGCCCGCTGGAGCGCTCGGAAGCATTGACATGCTCGCACGCGTCTCCCCCGCGCTCGCCCGCATCCAGAGCCGGGGCGCCCCGTTGTTCATTCATCCGGGGCCGGGGGGGCAGCTGCCCCTGCCCGAAGCGTCACTCGGCGACCCGCTGTGGTGGCCGGCGCTCACGCGCTATGTAGCCGATATGCAAGCTGCCTGGTTCGTTTTCGCTACAGCAGCCCGTCGTCTGTTCCCCGAGTTGCGCGTGATCTTCTCGATGCTGGCGGGGCTCGCCCCGCTGCACAGCGAGCGCCTGCTCTCCCGTGGCGGTCCCGTGAGGGGGGAGATTGATCCGCTGGTGTTCTACGACACATCCTCCTACGGGCCACGCGCCATAAGCCAGCTGGAGCAGGTTGTAGGGGTCAAGCAACTCCTCTATGGCTCCGACCGCCCTGTTGTAGATCCCAGCGGCAACGGTACACATGAGGCGCTCGACTGGGAGCCCTTCATGGGCAACGCCGAGCGCCTCTTCGCCCGCAAACCCAAGCGGGCTTTCTCGCAAAACGCCAGTTCAAGCGAGGAGCTGCGACCCGTCGCATGACTCACCGGAGGTGCGCACCCTGTAGCTTTATTGGTGCTCATGCGCAAGCTGCCCATGGTTTTGGTGCTTATTTGCCTGGCGCTTACGGCGCTTGGCCTGCCCGCCATGGCGTCGGCCAGGCCACTGGTTACGGTCAAGGCCAAGATCGTGCCGATCCCGATCAACCCGAGCTCGCCCAATAGCCCAACCTATCCCAACACGGGCAACATCCTGGGAGCCGGGGCTGCACTTGAAGCCGAACTGAAAATCAGCGGCACCGAATACACCGGCTTCCCGTCCCCGATCACACGGGTTGTGGTGGATCTCCCCGCCGGCACGAAGCTTCACCAGGCTGGATTTGCGACCTGCCCCACAGCAATCCTCGAAAGCCACGAAGTGGCGCATTGCCCGAAGAAGTCTTTTGCCGGCCCCGTGGGAGAAGTGCTTGGCGTTGTCAGCTTCGGCCAAACACGCGTACAGGAGAAAGCGAGCATCCAGGCGTTCTTCGCCCCCGGCAACAAGCTGGCGTTCTACACAGAAGGCACCACGCCGGCGTCACTGGAAATCCTCACCATCGGCAGCTTCTCCACCGCACCGCTGCCGTTTGGCCCGAAGTTCACGGTGCCGGTGCCGCTCGTATTGACAGTGCCGGAAGCCCCATACGCCTCGGTGCTCTCAATCAAGGGCAAGATCGGCGCCGCCTACATGCAGGGCAAAAAACTGGTCTCCTACGGCACAGTGCCAAAGACCTGCCCGAAAGGCGGGTTCAAAGGCAAGGTCGAACTGACGTTCCTCAGTGGAGAAGAGGTCACGGTAGAACCCGTGGTGCCCTGTCCTAAGCGGTAGAGCACAGGCAGCCCTTACAGCTCAGGCGCTGATGAAGGTGGCTTCTACGCCCATCGCCTGGTATGCGCCGCTTGCTCGCCGATCGGCGCTGAGCAGCTGCGCATCGTGCTTGGCGACAGTTGCTGCAATCAAAGCGTCATAGAGAGCACCACCGCGTACGCCAGCCTTGACCGCCCGCTGCAGGGCGTCGCGATACTCGTCGGCCCCCAACGAAAGCCAAGGCTGCCCAAAGCCCTTTTCGAGGGCTTCGAGAATCACAGTCGGTGCTATCCGCTGTCCCTCGGGCATGCGACTGAGCGCGGATGTGGTCTCGAAGGCAACATGAGCGGGCAGCTTCACATCGTCTCCCAGCAGCGCCGTGCGAGCCTCAGCATGAGCAACATGCCATGGTGCGAGCGCCGCAATAACGATGCTCGAGTCGGGAGCGATCACCGCCGGATGCGCTCAACAGCCGTGCGAGCCTCCGAGACGCTCATCGGCGCCATCGGCTGATCGGTCACGATTATCGGCAGTCCATTCTGCATCTCCACATGCGCGGGGACGTCAGCCACCGTCAGCTCCAACCTGCCGTCCGAGGCGGTCAACTCCAGATCTGTAGGCCCATTGACGCCCATTTCCTCCCGCAAGCTCTTGGGGATGACAACACGCCCAACTCCATCAATGGCAACACGCATGCCATAAGATTACCAAACTAGGTGAGCATGAGACAATCACGATGATGGAGACGCGCAACGTCTGTGCAGGTCGTTGGGGCGGTTTACGCCTCTTATCAGGGCGCTCCAATGCTACGTTTAGCCCATGACGCGAGCCGAGCTACACCGCCTTGTTGACGAGCTACCCGAGGAGAGCGTGGACGCCGCCGGCGTCTTGTTGACACGCGCCAAGGACCCAGTGGTGGCCACCCTTGAGGCGGCCCCGTTTGACGATGAGCCCTACACCGGGGAGGACCGCACTGCATCCGATGAAGGTTGGGCAGCTTACCAGCGGGGCGAGGCGATCAACGTAGCCGAGTTGCACGCGGAGCCCGAAGCTGACGCCTGAACTGCCCTCGTGGGACGCGATGATTGCGCCCGCCGCCGCGAAGGCCGTGCGCAAGCTCCCCCGCAACGAACGGGAGCGCATCCTCACAGCGATTGAGCGACTACCCGCCGGGGATGTGCGCAGTCTCAAGGGCCGACCAGGCGAGTGGCGTCTGCGCGTGGGTGACTGGCGAGCCATCCTCCGCCTCAACCAAGATGACCGCGTAATCGTGGTGACGGCCGTCAAACCCCGTGGCGGCGCATACGACCGCTGAGCTTGAGGACCAAGCTCCCGAGGGCGCTTTTGGGGCCGACTCACTGTCACACGCTCTATGGGCCGATCCGCCGAAATTCCAGTGCTCAAGCGGGATTCCTCCAAGCCGACGCGGGGACTCGAACCCCGGACCCCTTCATTACGAGTGAAGTGCTCTACCAGCTGAGCTACGTCGGCGTGATTCGCATCCTACCGACGCACAGGCGCTCATCCCAGTAGTGCCACGGTCCTGCGGAGAGGCGCTCGGACTCACGGTTCGCGGCGTCTCTTGCCGGCAGCGAACGGGCGCGGCCATGACGGGAGGGGCCTCTGGCATGCTCTACGGCGTCGAGACCAAACGAGCGGGAGATGACGATGACAGAGCCTGTGACCTATGAGCTCGATGGGCGAATTGCGAAGATCACGATGGACGATGGCAAGGTCAACGCGTTGTCGATCCCAATGTTGAAAGCGCTTCATGGCGCTTTTGACCAGGCTGAGCGCGACGAGGCGGTGGTAGTGCTCAGCGGCCGTGAGAGCTACTTCTCCGCGGGATTCGACCTGAAGGTGTTCTCCGCCGGGGGTGATCCCATCTTTGAGATGCTGCGACTGGGAGCAACGCTCACCGAGCGGGTGCTGTCGTTCCCCACCCCGGTGGTGGTTGCCTGCAATGGGCATGCAATCGCGGCTGGATCTTTCCTGCTCTTGGCGGCGGACGCGCGCATCGGGGTGGACGGTCCTTTCCGCATGGGTCTCAACGAGGTCAAGATTGGGCTGGTGGTGCCGTGGTTTGCGGTGGAGGTTGCTCGCCAACGTCTTCATCCCGCCCACTTCGACCGAGCCGTGGTGAATGCCACCATGTATGGCCCACACGAGGCGGTAGCGGCTGGTTTTCTCGACCGGGTGGTAGGCGCCAACGATTTGAAAGCGGCGAGCTTGGAGGCGGCAGGCGAGCTTGCCGAGCTCAATCCCGCAGCCCATGCCGCAACGAAGCTACGCGCCCGAGAGAACGCGCTGAAGCTAATACGGTCTGCAATTGAAACCGAGCTCTACCCGCAGGACACCGGCTCCGTGGACGCGGAGAGCTCCGACTAGAAGCTCGACACAGAGTGTCTCCCTGCTCAGAGCTCTGCGAGCACCTCGAGCAGGGACTCACCGTGGCGCTCACAGAAGGTGGGGCCGATCCCCTTCACCTCGATCAGCTCCTCAAGGCTTGCAGGCCTGGCTAGAAGCGCGCCTTCGAGCGCCGTGTTGGCTGCCACCGTGTAGGCGGGCTTGCCTTCGCTGCGTCCCAGCCGCCATGCCTTGAGCTTCTCAAACTGGCTCTCCTGCGCCGAGTCGAGGGCGATCTCCTCACCGCCGCCGCGAGCAGGAGCCCCTGCGCGCGTTGCGCGCGCCCTGCGAGCAACGGGCGCCAGCTGACGGGAGGCTTCAACCAACGCCATGTCCTGCTCGCACACGTCACAGCAGCGAACTTCAGGCGCACACTGCTCCCTGTCACCGAAGTGGTCGAGGATCTGCCGGCGACGGCAGGTGTTGGCGCTCGAGATGAACTGCTCAATTGAGCGGTAGGAGTCCCAGCCACGGTTGCGCGCCTCTTTGATCGCCTCATACGCCTTGCGCGGGCTTCCGTTTCCGGTGAGCCGCGCCAGCAAGCCGTTCGAGCCGCCGGGCTGGAGCTCCACCGCACCAGCACGCTCGGCGATCGACAGCAGCACCCGTTCGCGCTCACCTGCACCCCCGAGGGTGTCGAACTCGCCGTGCCCAATTACTGCGATCCCGTTCTCGGCTCGGCTGCGCAGCCTTGCCACATATCGCTTCACATCATCAACGCTCGTCTCACGCTCCTTGATGAACCTGATCAGCCGGCCGAGATCCATCCTCGAGGCGAGCAGCAGCGCCTGTCCTGGGCGGCCGTCACGCCCACCACGGCCCGCCTCCTGGTAGTAGGCCTCGAGGCTCGTGGGCACCGCCCAGTGCACAACCGTGCGCACGTCCGCCTTATCCACGCCCATGCCAAACGCGTTGGTAGCTACAACCACCTCGGCGCGTCCGCTCATGAACGCCTCCTGGCTTGCGCGACGCGCTTCCGGGGCCATGCCGGCGTGGTAGCAAACCACGTTGAGGCGTTGCTCGGTGAGCAGCGCCGCCACCTCCTCGGTGTTCTTGCGCGTGCCGCAGTAAACGATCGCGGGACGCGCCTCCTCACGGCTGAGCGCATAGAGCAGCGTGGCGCGCTTGCGCGCCACCGCTCCCTTGCCCTCAAGGCCAACTACATCGAAGGTGAGATTGGGACGGTCAAAGCCGGAGCGCACTCCCACCCAGTCGCGCAATCTCAGACGCATAGCGATCTCCTCGGCCACACGTGGCGTTGCGGTAGCGGTGGCTGCCATCACAGCCGGGCGTCCCAGCGCGTCGATTGCGCTGTGCAGACGCAGATAGTCGGGGCGGAAGTCGTGCCCCCACTCGGCCACACAGTGGGCCTCGTCCACCACAAACAGCCCCACCTTCCGCGTAGCCAGCGTCTCGCGGAACGCGCGCGAGGCAAAGCGCTCGGGGGCGGCAAGCACGAGTTGCGCCTCCCCTGATGAGATGGCGCGCAGCGCCTGCGCGTTGTGCCCATCCTCCATTCCCGAGGCAAGCATCGCCGCGTTCACCCCTGCCTGCTCCAGGCGCTCTCGCTGGTCCGCCATCAGCGCAATCAAAGGGCTCACCACCACCACGAGCGCCTCGCCCGCAAGCGCAGGGAGCTGGTAGCAGAGCGACTTGCCCCCGCCAGTTGGCATCACCACGAGGCTGTCGCGTCCGTCGAGCGCCGCGTGCACCGCCTCACGCTGGCCCGGCCTGAACGCCTGCAGGCCGAAGCGCTCGAGCAGCTGCTCGGGGGTTGAGCGCTCGCTCATCTGATGCTGCGGATGCACACCCGAGAAGCTACCTTCCGCTCCGGGCGGTACTTGTCTTCTAGCGCCTACGCCAGCTCACACGCGCGCCGGCGGCTGGCACGAGCGTGATTGCGCGCCTGCGGTTCCACTCGCCTTTGCGCCACAGCCTCCCGCCGCGTGCTGGCACGCTCGGGGTGAGCTCGCCGAGAACGGTCTGCAAGATCAGCTTCATCTCAAGCGTGGCAAACGACGCTCCGATGCAGCGACGGATGCCGCCGCCGAACGGTATCCAGGAGAACGTCTCGGGTGAGCTGTCGAGGAAGCGCTCTGGCATGAAATCGCTCGGCTGCTCATACACGTGCGGGTTGCGGTTCGTCAGGTAGATGGAAGGCACCACACGAGTGCCCGTAGGCAGCTTGTGGCCACCGACGTTGAGCGGCTCCTGCAACACCCTTACCACCATCGGCACAACCGGTCGCACCCGCAGCGTCTCTGAGATCACTGCTTGCATGTACTCGTCGCCCTCGCCGGCGTCGATCTCCGCGACCAGGCGCGCAAGCTTCTCAGGGTGGCGCACGAGCCGCTCCACCGCCCAGGCAACTGCAGTGGCTGTGGTCTCATGCCCGGCGAGCAGCAGCGTTACGAGCTCGTCGCGCAACTCCTGGTCTGTCATCGCCTGCCCGTCCTCATCGCGGGCGAGCAGCAGCAGCGAGAGGATGTCGGCGCGCTCTCGGAGATCCTGCTCGCCGCGACGGCGGGCGATCTCTGAGTAGATGACCGTGTCGAGCTGGTCGAGTCCGCGCCCGATGGCGCCGGTGGGACGCTCTTCGCTGGGTCGGCGCAGCGCAGCCAACAGCAGCACCGGCGTCTGGATGGGCTTGAGCAAGCCGGCGATTGCATCGCGCAATGAGCCCATGCGCTCCGCCTCCACGCCGAACACAGCGCGCAAAATCACCTCCAGCGTGATTGCCCTTGTGCGCTCGCTCAGCTTCATCGGCTCATCGAGCGGCCAGCTCGCCATGCTGCGGCGGGTGGCGGCCACGATTACATCCTCATACTCGCGCATGCGCTCACCGTGGAAGGGCGGCAACAAGAGCTTGCGCTGGCGCATGTGCTCGGGACCGGTGAGCGTAATCACCGAGCTGGGTCCCATGATTGGGGCGATTGGGGAGGCGTTGGCTGCTGAGGGCGCCACGTCGGGGGGAGCGGTGAATACGGTCTTGACCGCCTCAGGGTCGCTCACCATCACGAGTTTGCGCCCACTTGGCCCGAAGGTGAGCGTGAACGTGCTGCCATATCGCCGCGCACACTGGTCCATCACCCAGGTTGGCGCCAGCGCCCATGCAAGCGTTTGCGCCATCGGAGGCATGCGTGGCCCGCGGGGAAGCGTGCCGGCGGGAGCCTCAGCGGGTCTTAGGAGCGGCTGCGCGACGGTGGTGGCCACCCGAGAAGCCTATCGGGCGAGGGCTCGCTCTCGGCTAGGGCGGCTAATACGCGTGTGTGCGCCTGCTCGACCTGCTCCGGTGTGAGTGTCTGACTGTGACGCCTGAGGTAGGCGAGCAACATGCGCGCAGGCACCACCCGTACGCCGCGGCGACGGGCGAGCGGCTTGTCGATCCAAGCACGGCTGAAGACCACGAGGGGCTCCACTCGCTCGCCGGTGATACGTTCGAGCGTCTCGCGCTGGTCTTGGGCTTGGCGCAGTATGCCTCCGTGGATGGTGCGCACCCGCACAGGACCCTGGCGGCTCTTCGTCTCAACGGTGAACATGCCCGCGGGCCCAAGCGCGATGTGGTCCACGTTGCCGTAGCCGAAGCTCGCATCGTGAATGACGCTCCAGCGCTCGTTGGAGAGCTCATCCAGCAGCCCGCCCACGTGCTCCTCGCCGGCTGCGCCCCTGTCGTGGCGATCGACGAGCGGCAGCACATAGCGCGAGACGACGAACATGGTGATGAGCAGGGCGATCTCCGAGCCGATGAACAGCGGATGGTGAAGCCCGAATGTGCGCCCAAGCACTGTGGTCACCACCGCCAGCACACCGAGCGCCACGAGTGTGCGCAGACGCAGGCGCAGGAACGTGGCGCGCGCGTGTTGCCCGGGCATGCGGCCAGCGGGATCACGGCGTCTGGGTATGCGCACGGTGTGGCCGTGAACGATCGGCATCTACTCCAAGCATCGACCGCCGCGGGGGTAGGTCTTTAGCCTTACCGCTCGTACGCGAGTTGGCCGACTGTTCGACTGGAAAGCACAGTGGAGCCAGACTGCAAGGAAAAGCGTGGAACGTGTGGCCTTCGCCCTAAAGCAGCATCCAGACAGGGCCGAAGGCATGAGCAGGCCAAGATCTTCCCAACAGCGGCCTTGGAGTCATGCCTAGTTCATTCGAATCATCCCTTCCATCAGACATACGGCTGCTGTTGCGCGCTGATGCCGAGCAGTGCTGGCTGCACCGCGAGGTTATCCCGGTGCTGCAACAGGTTGAGACGCCTGAGGAGCTTCCCGAGGAGGAGGTGGATGCGGCGCTCGCTTATCTGGAGGCGATGTGGAGCGAGGCTACGCAACGCGCGCGGGAGACCGACGCCGCCCACAGCCACCTGCGCTCGCGCGAGCAGGAGTGTGAAGCGCTTGCTGAGCCCGCCAGCCGCTACCACGCGGCGGTGCGCGCATTGCGCCGGATCGTGGCCAACCGCGTTAGGCCGTTCGTGGATTCGGCGCTCGAGCTCAACGAGCCTCGCCCCAAGCGGGGCGAGGGCGGATTGCGCGTTGAAGACAAGCGCTCAAACGGCTGCACTCCACGCGCCGCCTAGAACGCCTGGACACGCCAGTGGCACACGCTTCGCCAGGCTGCGCTCCACGCGCCGCCTAGAACGCCTGGACACGCCAATGGCATACGCTTCGCCGCATGCCTGAGCCAACCGCCGCGGGAGCGCTGCAGTTCGATCTGCAATCGCACTCCACACGCTCCGACGGGGCGCTCGAGCCGGCTGCAGTGGTGGCAGCTGCTGCACAGGCTGGTGTGAAGCTGCTGGCGCTCACCGACCACGACACGCTCGCCGGCGTGCCTGAGGCGCTCGAGGCTGGAGCCGAGCAGGGGATCGCCGTGGTGCCCGCGATTGAGATCTCCGCAATAGACGACGGGGGCGAGAGCGGCACGGCGCGCGAACTGCACATCCTCGGCTACCTGGTTGACCACAGCGACCCACAGCTCGCAACCACGCTCGCCGGCTTCCTGGCAGACCGCGAGCAGCGCACGCTGCGCATGGCACAGAACCTGCGTGAGCTTGGAATAGAGCTCGACGAACAGGCGATTGCCACACGCGTGGGCGCCGGCGAGCCGATCGGCCGCCCCCACCTCGCCGAAGCGGCGCTCTCCCATACGGCTAACGCACAGCGCTTTCGCGACGAGCGTATCGATGACATCGGCTCTTTCATCCGGGCCTACCTGATAGATGGCCGCCCGGCGTTCGCCCTGCGCGTCACCCCAACGGTGGAGGAGGCCATCTGGGCGATCCATGCGGCGGGCGGCGTGGCGATCTGGGCGCATCCCTTCTGGGATGTATCTGAGCCGGCGGAGGTGCTTGCCACGATCAACCGCCTCCTCGCGCTGCAGATCGACGGTGTGGAGGCGTTCTACGTGACCCATACGCGCGAGCAGACCGAGCTACTCGCCAAGCGCTGCGCTGAGCTCGACATGCTGAGCACGGGATCAGCTGACTTCCACGGCCCGGAGAACCGCCTGTTCTCGCGCTTCATGGCGTTTGACACCTACGGGCTGACTCCCAACCTCGGCCCAATTGCAGCATCAGCTCAAACTCCCTGAAAGCGACACCCTCACCAGGGGCGAGCGCATGACGAGGGAACGAACCGGACCCGAAGGGTCCTCCCCCAAAATCAATCGGCGTGCGAGCTGAGCAGATCCGCCAGTCGATAGGCAAGCGCTTCGATGGCTAGCTCCTCAGAGATGTTCAAAGGCAAACGCAGGCGCGTGTCGCGCACGAGCTCAACGCTACGCAGCAGTGAGTCTGCCGCGCGGTCCTCGGCGTGAGCTGCGAGCTCTGCGGAGCGGTCGAGCGCGAACACAAGCTCGGGGGCGCCAACCGCCAGGCACCATGCGTCGCGCAGCCACAGCTCCACCAGTTGCAAGCCGAGGTCGAGTGTGGCGGTGCGCGCGCGACGCTCCGCCCGGCGCACCACGTCAACCCCCTCGCGCTCATACTTGCGTCGCTCCTTGCTCGGCAACAGCTCTGCCTGCTCGTGCAGCCGCTCGCTTGCCCCAGCACTCGCTTGCGCGCCGGCTGCCTTGGCGCTCTCGAGCAGCTCGCTCCAGCGCCGCTCGTCGTTGCGCCCAGCCAGTACGCACCCCACGAAACCCTCAGCCCACTCCCGCAGCTTGGCGCCCTGCTCGCTAGCCAAACGCTGTGCGAGCCGCGCATCGCCTGCAGCCAGGCGCGCGCACGCCCTCGCCCGCTCAGGCTCAACCGCAACGCCCGAGGAGGGATCGCTCAAGCGCTGTTGTACGAGCGCTTCCGAGAGTGGGTCAAAGCGCACCTGCTGGCAGCGGGAGGCGATGGTGGGGAGTACATCCTCACGGTGCTCAGCCAGCAGAATCAGGTGCGCGAAGGAGGGGGGCTCCTCGAGCGTCTTCAAAAGACGGTTGGCTGCCTGGTCGTTCATGCTGCCGGCCGCCTCAATCACGAACACTCTGCGTGTGGACTCGAAAGGGGTATGCGTAACCGCAGCCACCACCGGCTCGTCGATGTCGCTCACGAGCACTTCGCTGGCCCCGCTGGGGGTAACCCAGGTGAGATCGGGATGGGCGTTGCGCGCTACGCGCTCAGCCACCGTGGCGGATTGGCGGGCGCCGTCGGCGAGCAGCGCCGCCGCAAACGAGCGCGCCACCGTGCGCTTGCCGGTGCCCGGCGGTCCGTAGAACAGGTAAGCGTGCGAGGGAGCGCCTGTTGGGGGCAGAGCCGGGATCAGCACTGCGCGTGCATGTGGATGAGGCTCAATGCCCTCCAACAGCTGCTCCGCTCGATCGCTCGTCACGCCGATCATCGTAGATGGGCGCTACCGTGCCGGCGTGGCCCGCGGCAAGCTCATCACGATCGAGGGGCTCGATGGGGCGGGCAAGTCAACGCTCGCCGCCACCCTCGTAGAGGCGTTGGCGCAACGGGGGGTGCTCGTGGAGCTGCTGCGCGAGCCGGGCGGGGTGCTCCTGTCCGAGCGGATCAGGGAGCTTGTAAAGGACCCCGCCCTGACGGTGGGGTCGCGTGCAGAGGCGCTGCTCTATGCGGCAGCACGCGCAGAGCTCGTATATGAGCGCGTAATGCCGCTGCTTGCAGAGGGCGCATTCATACTGCTCGACCGCTTCGTGGACTCCTCGCTCGCCTATCAGGGCGCCGGGCGCGAGCTCGGGGTGGGAGAGGTGCGAGCCATCAACCTGTTCGCCACCGGCGGCGTCGCCCCCGACCGCACGCTGCTACTGCAAATCGCACCGTCCACCGGACGTACCCGTCAAGGCGCACGCGGCAGCGAGCCCGACCGGCTGGAGCTTGAGAGCGAGCGCTTCTTCGAAAGGATTGCCAGCGCCTATGAGCAGCTCGCCGCCTCCGAGCCCGAGCGTATCCGCTCAATCGACGCCGAGCAGCCCGCCGAGCGCGTGCTCGAAGAGGCGCTCATGGCAATCAAGGATTTGCTGCCCTCGCCCGCTGCTTGACCGCAGGCTGGGGGTTGCCTGGGACGCGTGGTTGATTTGGGATGGCGCGCTGCGCGCGCGGGCGTTCAAGTGAGTAGCGCCTGCCTGCCCCAGTGGTTGTGCCACGACCGTTAGCATGGCTATAGCGATGATTGCTCGAGCCAGCCGCAGCCTCTTCCGCGTGGGCGCCACGTCGTGTGCGCTGGTGGCATGCGTTCTCC
>JBAPMC010000197.1:0-3834 GCA_049278415.1 Solirubrobacteraceae bacterium | reverse complement strand
GTCATGCGGTCCTGAGCCGCCGTACCCCGAACAGATTTCAACCCCAAGGAATCATTTTGAGCGACATTAATAACTTCGACGCAATCGAGATCGGGCTCGCCTCCTCTAAGCAGATTCGCTCATGGAGCTCGGGCGAGGTCACGAAGCCGGAGACCATCAACTACCGGACGCTGAAGCCCGAGAAGGATGGGCTGTTCTGCGAGCGCATCTTCGGTCCCACGAAGGACTGGGAGTGCTACTGCGGCAAGTACAAGCGCGTCCGTTACAAGGGCATCGTGTGCGAGCGCTGTGGCGTAGAGGTCACACGCTCGAAGGTTCGTCGCGAGCGCATGGGTCACGTCGACCTAGCAGCTCCAGTTAGCCACATCTGGTTCTTCAAGGGTGTTCCCAGTCGTATCGGCTACCTGCTCGACATGGCGCCCAAGGAGCTAGAGAAGGTTCTCTACTTCGCAGCTTCGATCGTCACTTGGGTTGATGACGAGGCCCGCGCAAAGGACCTCGACTCGCTCGAGAAGGAGGTCAACAAGGTTCTTGACTCCTACGCCGCCGAACTCGAGGAGCGTGTGCTCGAACTGCGCGAGTCGCTGGGACGTCGTGAGAAGTACCTCACAAACGGCAAGCAGACCTCCTTCAACGATGAAGACCACCTGTGGGCCGACTCTCTGGACCTCAACCTCTCGAAGATCTCCGATGAGGAACGCGAGAAGCTGATCAAGGAACTGAACAAGACCTTCGAGGCGGACATTGCCGACACCGAAGCCTACGTCGAGGACGGGGCCGAGCGCATGCGCAACGTCTGGGAGCTCTTCAAGACGATGGACTCTAAGCAGATCGAGCACGACGAGACCACGTTCCGCGAGCTCAAGGAGCGCTTCGGCTCGTCTTATGGCTTCGGCGAATACTTCCGTGGGGGCATGGGCGCTGAGGCGATCCGCGACCTGCTCCAGCAGGTTGACCTCGAGGCAGAACGAACAGAACTCGAGGATCAGGTCAAGACTGGCAAGGGCCAGAAGCAGGCGCGTGCCGTCAAGCGCTTGAAGGTTGTCAGCGCATTCATCCAGTCCGGCAACAAGCCGGAGATGATGGTGCTCGACGCCGTGCCGGTGATCCCGCCGGAGCTGCGTCCGATGGTGCAGCTCGACGGTGGCCGCTTCGCCACCTCAGACCTCAACGACCTCTACCGCCGCGTCATCAACCGCAACAATCGTCTCAAGCGGCTGCTCGACCTTGGCGCGCCCGAGATCATCGTCAACAACGAGAAGCGCATGCTCCAGGAGGCGGTTGACGCGCTGTTTGACAACGGTCGCCGCGGACGTCCAGTGACCGGGCCGGGCAACCGCCCGTTGAAGTCGCTCTCGGACATGCTCAAGGGCAAGCAGGGGCGTTTCCGCCAGAACCTGCTCGGTAAGCGCGTGGACTACTCCGGTCGCTCGGTGATTGTGGCCGGCCCCTACCTGAAGCTCCACCAGTGCGGTCTGCCGAAGATCATGGCGCTCGAGCTGTTCAAGCCATTCATCATGGCGCGGCTCGTGGAGCGTAAGTCCGCTCAGAACATCAAGGCGGCCAAGAAGATGGTCGACTCGATGATCGGCGAGGTGTGGGATGTGCTCGAGGAGGTCATCCACGAGCATCCGGTGCTGCTCAACCGTGCACCCACGCTGCACCGTCTCGGGATTCAGGCGTTCGAACCGCTGCTGGTCGAGGGCAAGGCGATCCAGGTTCACCCGCTCGTCTGCCATGCCTTCAACGCCGACTTCGACGGCGACCAGATGGCTGTTCACCTACCGCTGTCGGCAGAGGCCCAGGCAGAGGCGCGCATCTTGATGCTCTCCTCCAACAACATCCTCAGCCCGGCTCACGGTGCGCCGCTGGCTACGCCAACTCAGGACATGATCCTGGGCGCCTACTACCTCACATATGGGCTCGAAGCGGAGGAGCTGGCCAAGATCGACCGGGCCACCTATGACCCCCGTCCGCATGTGTTCCGCACTGCGCAAGAGGCAGAGCTCTCCTATGAGGCGGGTGTTGTGAAGCTGCACGACATCGCCGAGTTCCGTCCCTTTGGGCGTGAGGGTGGGCATCTCCTGACGACGGTCGGCAGGATCATCTATAACGACCGCATCGAGCGCGCCCTTGCGGAAGCTTTGGGCGATCAATTCGACGCGTCCAAGTACGTGTTCGTAAATCAGTCGATGAAGAAGCGTGACACT
The DNA here is from genome assembly GCA_049278415.1 of Solirubrobacteraceae bacterium. Classification (GTDB taxonomy): domain Bacteria; phylum Actinomycetota; class Thermoleophilia; order Solirubrobacterales; family Solirubrobacteraceae; genus Palsa-744. The sequence goes on along the minus strand of JBAPMC010000197.1, from coordinate 1,624 downwards.
ACGCGCCTCATAGACGCGCTTGTGCAGACATACGGCGCGACGACGATCTCATTGGTACTCGATGCGTTCAAGGACCTCGGCTTCAAGTACGCGACCCAGGCTGGGATCACGATCTCCAAGAACGACGTGGTGATACCGCCCGAGAAGCAGTCGATTCTCGACAAGTACGACAAGCTGGTGGGCGACATCACAGATCAGTACGACATGGGCCTGATAACCCAGGAGGAGCGCCACGAGGCGGTTGTTGAGAAGTGGAACGCAGCCACCGACGAGGTGGCCGAGGCGATGATCGCGAACCTCGACACGCTCAACCCGATCTTCATGATGGCCAACTCGGGCGCGCGTGGCTCCTTCAAGCAGATCCGCCAGTTGGCTGGAATGCGTGGCCTGATGGCCAATCCGAAGGGCGAGATCATCGAGCGACCGATCAAGTCCAACTTCATGGAGGGACTATCGGTGCTCGAGTACTTCATCTCGACCCACGGCGCGCGAAAGGGTCTCGCCGACACAGCTCTGCGCACCGCCGACTCGGGCTACCTGACCCGTCGTCTAGTGGATGTTGCCCAGGACGTGATAATTCGCGAGGTCGACTGTGGCACCGACGAACACATAGAGATGGGTGTCTGGAACGACGGTGGCGAACCGAACGAAAACCTCGTGGGACGCACAGCTGCACAACCGATCACCACCAAGCGCGGACGTATGCTCGCAGAGGGGGATCAGGAAATCGGACGTCAGCAGCTCGCCGACATTGTGGAGGCGTTCTCCGACGAGCACGAGAAGGGTGCGCGTGTCACCGTCCCGGTTCGCTCCGTGCTCAAGTGCAGGGCGCCCAGCGGCGTTTGTCAAGCCTGCTATGCCCGTGCTATGGCCACCGGCCAGACTGCACAGATTGGTGACGCCGTGGGTATCGTCGCTGCCCAATCGATTGGCGAGCCGGGCACGCAGTTGACGATGCGTACATTCCACACGGGCGGTGTTGCCGGCGCAGATATCACGCACGGACTACCGCGTGTGGTCGAGCTCTTCGAGGCACGCAAGCCGAAGGGCTTGGCGAAGATAGCCGAGCAAGACGGCATCCTCTCGATCGAAGAGTCCGAGAAGGCGCTCACCGTCGTCATTACCGACGAGGCGGGCGAGGAGCACCGCCACGCCTTCCCACGTCGCACGCGGCTTTACGTGACCGCCGGCCAGAAGATCGACGCGGGAACGCAGCTCAACGAGGGCTCGCTCTACCCGCACGAGCTACTAGCGATCCGCGGACGCACAGAGACCGAGCAGTACCTCGTCAAGGAGGTTCAGGAGGTCTACAAGTCCCAAGGCGTTGACATCAACGACAAGCACATCGAGCTGATCGTGCGTCAGATGCTCAAGAAGGTGAGGGTCGACCAGCAGGGCGACACTGATTATCTGCCCGGACAGTTTGTAGACCGCTATGAATTCGCCAAGGCCAACGACGAGGTCATCGCCAAGGGCGGTGAGACTGCCCAGTACGAGGACATCATCCTCGGCATCACCAAGGCATCGCTCAACACCGACTCGTTCCTGTCGGCGGCTTCCTTCCAAGAGACAACCAAGGTGCTCACCGACGCGTCGCTCGAGGGCAAGATCGACCGTTTGAACG